>NZ_JABUZD010000078.1:0-54154 GCF_014897875.1 Halomonas sp. 3A7M | reverse complement strand
GTGTATTACATTCTTGAGATGTCCATCGTTACTGGGCAAGATCAGAACGGCCAGCTTAAGCTTTGAGGACGTAACGCAGAGTTTCAAACATTTGATCGGTAGTATTGCATCAAACCCGCGCGCCTGCGTCGACTTCTAATATCTTAGCTGTGCAGGAGTAGAGCTTGGTCAGCGCTGCACCGTTTACTGCCACTCAAGCTTGAGGTCTTTATGTGACTGTGCACAGTCGCGTAGATAGAGATTAATTAAGCTCTGATACGGTAGATCTTTTTCTTCCGCCAGACTCTTGAAATACGCGATGGTATCTTCATCCAGGCGGATCGTGACCTGCTTTTTAAGCTTCTTGGCGTATGGGTTTTTGACTGACTCTGAAAAATCGTAATGGTCACGCATGTCTGTACCCTTCGTAAGTTTTTCGCTCTGATTTATCCGCCTTGCGCGCCGAGATAATTCGGATTGTTTCGCCATCTCTCACGCAGTGGCACACCACCAGTAAACGGGAATGAATGCTCGTTCCAAGGAGTATGAACCGATCCTCCTCTTCAGAATGATCGGGATCCGATATGAGTCGGCCGAACTCGTCCGTGAAGGCAGTTTTTGCCTCTTCGAACGAGACGCCATGCTTGTTGCGATTAGCGGCATCCTTACTCGGATCCCAATCAAAAGTAAGATGGTTCATGCATTACATTGTAGTTATGTTGTAGTTATTATCAACACGCTGGGATTGAAGATTTTCAAAGAGGGGGGATCATCGCGCGCTAAAGCGCCCTCCCACAACACCACTAAATACAGTGGCGGGGTTGTGGGAGGCGCTGTGTGCTTAGGCTTTCAGTACGTACTTCAGGGTTTCGACGACTTGATCGGTGGTGGTGCACCAAGCCTGGGCTTGGGCGTCGACTTCTTTCAACGGGTGAACGATGTCTTCGCCGTGCAGGGTGATGTAGGGCTTGGCGAGTGCGGCGCAGTAGCCTGCATCAAAGGCGGCGTTCCACTGTTTGTACTTGTCACCAAAGCGCACAACCACCAGGTCCGCTTGCTCGATCATGGTACGTGTACGGATGGCGTTGACCTTGGAGGACTGGTGGTCGCGCCAGAAGCCATTTTCCGGCTTGCCCAGGTGATCGCCAGCGGCGTCACTGGCGTCGTGGTCGGTGACGGGTGCAGTGAAGACGATATCCAGGCCCGCTGCATCAGCGCCGCGCTGAATCTCTTCGCGCCAATCAGTGTGGATTTCGCCAGAAAGGTAGACGTAAAAGCTCATAATCGCTCCTGATAACTTGGTTATTTAGTAGACAGGATTATTTTATGGAAAAATATTCCATATTGATACATGCGCTCACATTTCCGGCTTTTGAGCGAGCAGGTAAATATCCATAATCCAGCCGTGGGTGTCGCGTAGTTCCGCGCGGCGTTGGATGATTTGGTCGCTGACCTCGCTTAGCCAGCCTTTGATTAAGCACTGTTTATCCATGCCTAGGTAGGCGCCCCACCAGATGTAGGTGTCCTCAAACGGCAGCGTGGTAAACGCCCCGCCGCTATCCAGCATCACCGCTACTGTAGCGGCATCATTTGGCCAGCCGCGCTCGCGTAGGCGGCGGCCGGTGGTGATTTGTACTGGCTCGGCGAGCGCGTTGAGGGGAATTTTATGTTCCGCGGTGAGCACCTGCAGGCTGGTGATGCCTGGCACGACCTCTACATCAACCTGCTTACCCGCAGCGCTTAAGCGCTGGGTAATGCGCAGGCTGCTGTCGTAAAGCGAGGGGTCTCCCCATACCAGCATGCCGACCCGCCCGCCATTGGGAAGATGTTCATCGATCAACTGCGCCCATACGCTGGCAATGGCAGCGTGCCAGTCGTCTACCGCGCCAAGGTAATCATTATGTCCATCGCGGCTAGGAAGATCGAACTCGACGATCTTGGTGGTCACCGGTTCTTCTAACAGACGTTCGCAGAGTAAGCGGCGTAGGTCGATCAAATCCGACTTGGCCTCGCCTTTGCGGGGCAAAAGAATCAAGTCGGCGCTATTGAGGGCGCGCACGGCGGCCAGGGTGACGTGATCAAGGTTGCCGGTACCAATTCCAATGAGCGACAGCGTGATCATGAGTCGCTCTCTTGATCTTGGCTTGCCGTGGCAAAAGGCGAATCCGCCGATTGGGGGCGAAAGCGGCGATCGTAGCCCACTGCGTAGAGGCTGCTCTCCTGGAAGTCATCGCTTTCAAGCACTGGCCCCACCACTATCAATGCGGTGCGCTGCATGGAATCATCGATCAGCCCTTCTATAGTCGCCAACTGCCCACGCACCACCCGCTCATCGGGCCAGCTTGCTCGCCACACAATCGCCACCGGGCACTGCGCGCCGTAGTAAGGCGTCAGGCTTTCGACTACCTGGGAAAGGTTATGGATGGAGAGGTGAATGGCCAGCGTTGCCCCGCTGCGGGCGAAATTGGCAAGCGTCTCGTTACTGGGCATGGCGCTGGCACGCCCCGGCGTGCGAGTAAGCACCACTGACTGGGCCACGCCGGGAAGCGTTAACTCTTGACCTAGAGTTGCCGCCGCTGCAGCAAAGGATGGCACGCCAGGGGTAATGCTGTAGGGGATATTCAGCTCGCGCAGGCGACGCAGTTGCTCGCCCATGGCCGACCATACCGAGAGATCCCCCGAATGCAGGCGGGCCACATCCTGGCCTTCGGCGTGGGCGCGGCTGATCTCCTGCATAATCTCATCCAGCGAGAGCGGCGCGGTGTTGATCACCCTTGCCCCCGCCGGGCAGTGTTCCAGAATCTGCTCCGGCACTAAAGAGCCCGCATACAAGCACACCGGGCAGGCGGCGATTAAATCCCGCCCGCGTAGAGTAAGCAGATCCGGCGCGCCGGGGCCTGCGCCAATGAAGTGTACGGTCATTCGATGGCTCCTTCTGGTACTTCTAACAACGCCAGGGCGACAGTGGCCTGTCGATCTTCAGCAATTATCCTTGGCCCCACTAATCTCG
Organism: Halomonas sp. 3A7M; assembly: GCF_014897875.1. Lineage (NCBI taxonomy): Bacteria > Pseudomonadati > Pseudomonadota > Gammaproteobacteria > Oceanospirillales > Halomonadaceae > Halomonas > Halomonas sp. 3A7M. The sequence goes on along the minus strand of NZ_JABUZD010000078.1, from coordinate 51,165 downwards.
CATTCGGGCCTGCGGCTAGCAGCGCTACGGCCTCAGCCACGCTGCCTGTGCCGCGCGCCTGCAAACTGTGTGTTGAATGGGTAAGCGTTGCCACTGTTGATAGCTCGGCATCCGCTACGGCAATGACTTCGATATTACGCAATCGGCCTAGCTCTTCTACCAACGGCAGCATGGAGTGGGCCGCCGCCAGCTTATCGATAGCACCGTACTGCTCGATCAGTTGATCCAGCGCTTGGCCGAGCGACTCAAGCGTGGCCTCACTGCGAAAACCAAACCCTGCGATTCTCAACGCCGATGGCTTCATCTAACGCCCCGCCACTGAACAATCGGGTAGCTGGCTTTCCAGCCTCGTCGTGTGCCGATGGGGGCGGCGTTGGCAAGCTCCAGGCGTAGCAGTTCGCCGCCTACCTGCTGGTGCCAGTGCGCCAGCAGCGCTTCGGATTCCAGGGTGACGGCATTGGCGACGATGCGCACTCCCTTGGGCAGGCGCTGCCATAAGTCGTCTAGCAGCGCTTGGGATAACCCACCGCCGATAAATACCGCATCGGGTAGCGGCGTATCGTTTAGTACGTCAGGCGCGCGGCCCTGTTTTATTTCTAGCCAGTCAACGCCCAGGTTGTTTGCATTGCTGCGTGCTCGCGCTGCCCGTTCAGCGTTTTGCTCGAAGCCCACCGCCTGATTATCCGTATGGGTGAGCAGCCACTCAATGGCAACGGAGCCTGAGCCGGTACCGATATCCCACAGCCGCTCGCCGGGCATGGGGGCCAGTGCCGCTAGGGTGATGGCGCGAATGGTCTGTTTGGTGATCTGGCCGTCGTGGTCAAAAAAATGATCCGGCAGGCCGGGCGTCAGCGGTAAGGCGGGGCCGTTACCAGCGACTTCCAGCCCTACCGCAACCGGGTGGGCAATGTCATCGGGCAAGCTGGCGTCGCTACGGCAATGGCGAATACGCTCGTTATCGCCGCCCAAAGATTCCAGCAGCGTTAGCTGGGTGTCTCCAAAGCCAAGCCTAGTTACCAGCGCCGCCAGCTCGGTCACCGCCGCGCCGTCTCTTACCAACACCAGCAACCGCCTACCAACATGCAGGTAAGGCCGAACGCGCGTTAGCGGTTTGGCGTGCAAACCCAGGCAAGCGCAACGCTCCAACGGCCAGCCCAAACGTGCAGCCGCCAGGCTAAAGGTGGAAGGGGCTGGCAGTGCCTGCCATTCGCTTGCGCTGATTTGCTGCGCTAATGTTGTACCCGCCCCGAACCAAAACGGGTCGTTTGAGACCAGCATCACCACCCGGCGGCCACGCTGATTGAGCAGCTCAGGAATGCCATCGGCAAAGGGCACTGGCCACTCAATTACCTCGGCGTTTAGCGGCGGTAAAAGGCGCAGGTGACGGCGCGCACCGAACACTACCTCGGCACTTTCCAATGCCTGTTGGCTTGCCGCTGTCAGCCCCTGTGTGCCACCCTCTCCCCAGCCTAAAAGGGTAAGCCAGGGAGCGTTGTTAACCTCAGCCATGATCAAAATCCTAATTCTCGGGGGAACCAGCGAGGCCAGCGCCCTGGCCAGCGCTGTTGCCAAGCGTGGCATTCCAGCCATTTTTAGCTATGCAGGGCGCGTTAACACGCCTAAACCCCAGCCACTGCCGACCCGCATTGGCGGCTTTGGCGGCGTTAATGGGCTGGTCACCTTTTTAGCCCAGGAGCGCATTACCCATATTGTTGATGCCACCCACCCCTTTGCCGCACAGATGAGCAGCAACGTGTTAGCCGCGGCGGCACAGTGCGGTGTAAAGGCCACCGCTTTTACCCGGCCTGCCTGGCAGCCTGTTACCGGCGACCAATGGCAAAGCGTGACAAGTATTGATGAGGCAGTTAACACCTTGGCTGGCCCGCCCCAACGGGTGCTGCTTGCGATTGGGCGAATGCACCTTAGCGCCTTTGCCGCTCAGCCTCAGCACCATTATGTGCTGCGTTTAGTTGATCCGCCGACCAGCCCATTGCCACTGCCGGATGTTAGCACTGTGATTGATAGAGGCCCGTTTACCCTAGAAGGCGATCTCGCCCTACTGGAAAATCAGCGCATCCAGCGCATTGTGTGTAAAAACGCTGGCGGCGAAGGTGCGTCGTCCAAACTTACCGCGGCAAGAAGGCTCGGCCTACCCGTAGTGATGATAGAACGGCCTCACCTGCCATCTCGTCTTGAAGCTCATACTGTTGATGAGGTTATCAACTGGCTAACTTAACCCTACATCAGCGGCACATCTTGGTAGCGAGGGCAGGCTGCTGCGAGGGCGCTGTAAACCCGTCCTTGGGCGCTACTTTTCCCATCTGACCGCCATGGATGGCGGAAATGCCGGAAATGTCGGGAACATTTTCCGGCCATGGGAAAAGACCCTCGCATCAACCTTCCCTCGCCCCTTTCATACTCACAGGGAGGAACGCGGCGTATAAACCAGCGGCACGCCACTGCGTTCAATCAAGCGGGTTTGCTGGGAACCAACGATGACCAGTGTGCGCATATCAGCCATGTCCGGCGTCGCTTGCTCTAGTGTGGTAACGCGAATTGCTTCTTCGGGGGTCGAAACCGCGCGAGCGAAGATTATCAATCGATCCGGCCCGCAGGCTTCTCGCAGTACCTCTAGCGTTCGTTCAAAACCCGCCGGCCGTGCCTTGGAGCGCGGGTTGTAAAACGCCATGGCGAAGTCGGCCTCGGCGGCCAAACGCAGGCGCTTCTCAATCAGCGCCCAGGGTTTGAGGTTGTCGGATAGATTAATGCAGCAGAAGTCGTGCCCCAGCGGTGCGCCGACGCTTGCGCTGGCGGCCAACATGGCAGAAATACCCGGTAGAACCTGAATATCCAGCGTGCGCCACTGGGCATCGCCCGCTTCCAAGGCTTCGAATACCGCGGCGGCCATGGCGAACACACCAGGGTCGCCAGAGGAGACAACCACTACCCGGTGGCCCTCAAGCGCTAGCTGTAGCGCCTGCTCCGCCCGGCGAATCTCTTCGCGATTATCAGAGCCATGGCGGACTAATCCAGCCCTGGGAGCCACGCGATTAACGTAGGGCACATAGCCCACCACATCGGTGGCTTCGAGCAGCGCAGCCGAAACCTCCGGGGTAATCATGGCATCGGCACCCGGCCCTAGGCCGACGATTTTCAGCCAACCGCTCATGGCCGCCTCCCGTTGCCATGAATCAGCACAATCGAGAAGTAAGGCACGCTTTCGCCAACCTCACTCAGTGGCAGCACACGCTGCTGGGTCATGGCGGCGTACTCGATCAGCCACGCCTCACCTTCACGACCAGCATGCGTCAGCGCTCGGCGAAGTTTGGCCAGATTGCGGCCAATTTTCATCACCACCAGTGCATCGGTTTGGGCGATGCGCTCGGCCAGCGTCTCTTCCGGTAGCGTGGCCATCAGCACCGTCATAATGTCATCGCCCCAGGTAATTGGCTGCGCGGTAGCCGTCCAGGCCGCCGACATGCCGGTAATACCCGGCACTACCGAGACCGGCACGCGATTCAGCAGCCGCGTGTAGAGGTGCATAAAGGAGCCGTAGAAAAACGGGTCGCCTTCACAGAGCACCACGACATCGCAGCCGGCTTCCGCCATCTCGATCAGTTGGGCCACGCTGCGTTCGTAAAAGGCCGACAGCAGTTCATTGTAGCGAGGGTCGTCAAAAGGAATTTCCGTGGTAACCGGATACTCCATGGGCAGCTCGGTTGCGCCGGGGGCGATCAATCCTTCCACAATGGTACGCGCATGCCCGCTGCGGCCCTGCTTGCGAAAATAGGCCACATGGCTGGCACCACGAATCAAGCGGTCGGCACGCACGCTCATTAGGTCTTGGCTGCCGGGCCCTAAGCCAACCCCGTAAATGGTTCCTTGGGTCATTCGATACGATCCGCCATGGCGTTGATGGCTGCTACCGTGACGGCGCTACCACCCAAACGGCCACGCACGATACAGCTGGGCAGCGCGGGGTTAGCCAACAGCGCTTCTTTGGATTCCGCCGCGCCGACAAAGCCGACCGGGCAGCCAATAATGGCCGCCGGGCGCGGGCAGTCTGGATCTTCGAGCATATTGAGCAGATGAAACAGCGCGGTGGGCGCGTTGCCAATGGCGACCACGGCACCTTCCAGGTGCGGCCGCCACAGTTCCAGCGCTGCCGCTGAACGGGTATTGGCCATTTCCTGGGCAAGGCCAGGGGTGCGCTCATCGTTAAGAGTACAGATAATCTGGTTATTAGCGGGCAGCCGTTTGCGGGTAATGCCTTCGGAGACCATCCGAGCATCGCAAAGAATCGGTGCGCCCTGCTCTAACGCTGAACGCGCTCGATTGACCACGTCATTCTGAAAATGGATATGCGCCGCCAGCTCCACCAGCCCAGCGGCGTGAATCATGCGTACTGCAACCGTTTCTTCTTCCGCTGAAAAGCGATCAAGCTCAGCTTCATTGCGAATAATCGCAAACGACTGCCGGTAAATCGCCGGTCCGTGTGTTTCATAAACGTGAGGCACCCAAACTCTCCAAATAAACTAATTCGCAGTTACTGGTCTGCAAGGCATCCGTGCTAGGGCAAGTTTCCGCGAGGGCGCTGTGAACCCATCCATGGGCGCTACTTTCGACATCCATGTCGAAAGACCCTCGCTACAACCTGCCCTGGCACTCAGCTATCCAGCATATAAGCTACTATTTTTTTAATCTCGATAAACCTAACGGCTTTCGCTGAGCTTTTTAATAACATCCAACGCCTCACTCTCAGTAAGGCCTGACTTAACCGGTGCGCTATCGGCGCGACCGTTAATAATCACGTCAAAGCGCCTATCGCGGCCGGTTAGGCACAGCGCTGCTGGCTGTTGACGGGCGCAGCCTTTGGCGCACCCAGATATATGTACGCTTGCTGCCACCCAGCCGCTTAGCCGTTCGGCAAGCGGCTGGGTGGCAACACTCGCCTGTTCGCAATAAGGTGCGCCGGGGCATGCGTCCATCGCTAACCGCGGGTCGCTATTATGACGGATTAAGCCATCAACCGCGGGTAGTGTATCGCAATCCTTCAACAATAAGCGCCGCCAGGGCGTGACCTGCACAGTGTGGACATTTGTCTGGGAGACAGCCTCACGCAGCGTATTAGCCGCCACCCGGCCAAAAGGCAGCCCCACCACCATGCCGATGCTATGTTTGCCCAGCGCCAGCTTCTCGCCTGGGGGTGCAGGGGCAGTATCAGCAGCCGCCCAATCGGGCAGCGGCGCTGTGTGCCGCCGCATGCGCCCAGAGTCCCAGCCGCCGCTGTCCACAAACCAATGGGTCAGGCGTATTAACTGCTCAACGGCGGCTTCGGGCTCGTTCACCGCCGTGCCACACTCATAGCCATCGGCGCGTACTATCAAACCGCCTTCGGTCGAGCGCTCAATACGAAAATCAGCGGCGCTATCGCACAGCACCGGGGCTTTTCCCACATCAATCGCAATGCCGATCTTACCGGGCATGGGCGCTAATTCGCTGCCCTGCGTTTGCAACAGGCGGGTAATGGTATGAGTGTCGTCGCCCACTTGCCAAGCGGGTGCCAACATCAGCTGCGGCTGGCGTTCTACCTGCGGGTCGTCGTTCACCAACTGATGCTCAACCAGAAACGCCATCAGCGGTGGCCAGCTGGCCTCGGTCACCCCCCGCAGTTGAACATTGGCTCGGCTGGTTAGCTCGATTAAACCGCTGCCGAAGGTCTCAGCGGCTTCGCACAGTGCCACTACCTGTTGCCGTGAAAGCTGGCCCAGCGGTGGGCGTACACGCACCAACAGGCCATCGCCGGTGGCCATAGGCCGCCACGCGCCGGGGCACCAGCCTTTAATGCGCGGGCTGGTGGTCATAATGCCCCGTCTCTTTGGCTTCATCCATTTCCAGCAGCAGGTCTTGTAGCGCTTGGCCGTGTTCGCCGGGGGCTTGCCACATGCCTCGCTGGGCGGCTTCGAGTAAGCGTTCCGCCATCTCTTCTAAGGCTGCGGGGTTGTGCTCACGCAGGAACTGCTGATTAGCGGCGTCGAGCACTAGGGCGTCACTCACCTGGGCGTACTGGTAGTCGGCGACTAGATCAGTGGTGGCATCGTAAGCAAACAGGTAGTCCACCGTGGCAGCCATTTCAAAGGCGCCTTTATAGCCATGTTCACGCATGGCATTGATCCACTTGGGATTCAACACGCGCGAGCGGATCACCCGCGCCAGTTCCTCTTTCAAGGTACGAATCTTGGGCACCGCGGGATTGGCGTGGTCGGCGTGATAAATGGTCGGTGCTTTTCCACTTAACGAGCGCGTGGCGTTGGCCATGCCACCCTGAAAAGCGTAATAGCTGTTGGAATCAAGAATATCGTGCTCGCGGTTATCCTGGTTCTGCATCACCGCATCCAGCCCTTGGAGTTGCTGCTCGAACGCCGCCCGCGCGGCGGTGCCGGAGGCCTTAAACTGACCGTAGGCGTAGGCACCTGTATCCAGGTAGGCTTCAGCTAAATCGTCGGCGCTGTCCCAAGAGCGGTTTTCAATTAGCCGGTTTAAGCCCGCACCATATTCGCCGGGCTTGCTGCCGAAGATACGGTAGCTTGCCTCTTGGGCGGCCATTTCCGGGCTTAGCCCTTGGTCTTCCAGTTCCTGCTGGCGGGCAAGCACCGCCTCGCGGATGGTGTTGCTGTTACCCGGCTCTTCATAACTGGCCACCGCTTGCACGGCGGCGTCAAACAGGCGGATCACATTGGGGAAAGCATCGCGGAAGAACCCGGAGACCCGCAGCGTGACATCAACCCGTGGGCGATTGAGCAGCATCGAGGGGATCACTTCAAAATCAGTCACCCGCTGGGAGCCCAGCGACCATTTAGGGCGCACGCCCATCAGCGCGAAGGCCTGAGCGATATCATCACCACCAGTACGCATGGTGGCGGTTCCCCAAATCGAAAGCCCCAATCGGCGCGGATAGTCGCCGTTATCCTGCAGGTAGCGCTCGACAAACGCCTGGGCGGATTTTTCACCCAACGTCCAGGCGGCGGGCGATGGAATTGAACGATTATCGACGCTGAAAAAGTTACGCCCAGTGGGCAGCGTATCCAGCCGCCCTCGGCTGGGCGCGCCGCTAGGCCCAGCGGGCACAAAAATGCCTTCTAGGCCGTCGAGCAACGACTGAATCTCCATTTTCACGCCGCGCTGCATAGCGACCCATAGCTGCTCGCGGGCGTAGCGCAGTTGCTCCGCCGTATTGGGGTAATCTTGGGCCAGTTCCTCCAGGCAACCAGGGGCTAATACGTAGTCGGCCACCCAGCGTTCGGCCAGCAGTTCCAGGCGCTCGCGGGTATCCGCGCCGGTGCGCCAAGGGATATCGAGTAGCCCCCTTAGAACAACGGGTTTAGGCTCCTGCCAGGGCTCGTTGCCAGCGGCTAACGGATCAAAATCCAATCCTAAATCACTCGCCAGGTTGTGCAGCAGTCCGCGGCTGGCCACCGCTTCACCACGGGGTAGTCGCAACAGCGCCACCAAGGTGCCCGCCCGCTTCTCTTCAGGCGGCAGCGTGCCGAGTATGTGCAAGCCATGACGAATCTGCGACTCTTTGATATCGCACAGAAAGGTATCCAGCTCGTTGAGAATGTCGGCATCATCAGCACTGTTTTCAAAACCGTCGACGGCGTGCGCTAACTCCTGGTCGATACCAGTATCGCGCAGGTGAGCGAGAATCTGGCTGCGAATCAGCGCTTCCCGGCGCGGGTCCATATCCAGCGCTTGATAATACTCATCACATAGCGCTTCAAGCTCGGCCATAGCGCCGTAGAGTTCGGCCCGCGCTAGCGGCGGCATCAGGTGGTCGATAATCACCGCCTGACTGCGGCGCTTGGCCTGGGCACCCTCGCCTGGGTCATTAACAATAAACGGATAAAAGTGAGGCAGCGGCCCCAGGGCAATATCCGGCCAGCATTCAGCGCTCAAGGCGATGCTTTTACCCGGCAGCCACTCTAAGTTGCCGTGCTTGCCCACGTGGATAACCGCGTCAACTTGATAGTGCTCACGCAGCCAGTAGTAAAACGCCAAATAGCTGTGGGGTGGCGCCAGCTCCATATCGTGATAGGACTGAGTGAGATCGTCGATAAAGTCGCGTTCCGGCTGGATCCCCACAAAGGTTTCACCTAAGCGGATACCGGCGATCATCAAACGCCCCTGGCGGCATTTGGGGTCTTCGTGAGGCGCCCCCCAGCGCGTCCATACGCTTTCTTGCAGCTCGCTGGGCAAGGTTTTAAACCAAGCAAGATAGTCGTCAACACTGATACTCTGCCAGCAGGCGCGCTGGTCAAGGCTGCCGTGATCGTTGGTCACCGCGCCCTGAAGTTGGCGGATCAACGCATCGCCATTTTCCGGTAGCTCGCTGAGCGGATAACCCGCCTCTTTCAGGGCGCTGAGAATCTGCAGCGTCGATGCTGGGGTATCCAGCCCGACCCCGTTACCGATCCGGCCATCGCGGTTGGGGTAGTTAGCCATGATCAGCGCGATACGCTTCTGCCCATTGGGGGTTAGCCGTAGCGAACAAATACGCCGCGCCAGCTCGGCGACAAAGGCAGCCCGTTGCGGGTGAATCACGTGGTGGGTCACTGCCAGCTGGCAGCGCGGGTTATAGTGGGCTTCAGCTTTAAAGCCCACCGCCCGAGTGATAACGCGCCCGTCCATCTCGGGGAGCACCACCTGCATCGCCACATCGCGGCTATGCAGCCCGGCAGCCATGTCCTGCCAGTCTTCACTGGTGCTGCTGGCAAGTATCGCCTGGAGCACCACGGGGCGGCCCACAAAAAGGTTGTCGGGTAATTCTTCCCCCAGGGCATCCAGCCCGTCGGCATTGCGGTTGACCGCAAAGCTGGTGGTATTGATCACCAGCATGGCGCCGGTTTGCTCAATCAGGTGATTGATAAAATCAATACACGGCCCTTCTTTCAAAGAGGCCACGGCCACCGCTAGCGGCTCTAGGCCTTTTTCTCTCAGCGCTGCCAGCAAGCCGTCGGGTACAGCGGTATTCGCCCCCTGTAAGTGGCTGCGATAAAACAGCAGCAGGCACACCGGCCGCCCTGGTATCTGACGATCGCGCCACTCGCTAAGGCTTGACGCCTGCTGCTCCTGCGAGGCATAAATCACCGCGGGCGGAATGACCTTGGGCTCCTGCCAATCGCCCAGTTGGCTATCTATACACTCGCTGTCCATATACTCATTGGCGACAAAGCGCAGCAGGTGCTCGGCGTTATCCACACCGCCCTCTCTTAAATAGCGCCACACCCGGTATGCGCCATCAAAGGCGATGGTGGAATCTTCTAACAGGGCATCATCCGGTGCGTCGCAACCCGGCACCAAAATCAGCTGGCGCTCGGGTCTAGCCGCCGCCCAGGCAAGCAGGCGTTCATGGCCGTACTGCCAGTAGGCTTTACCGCCCAGCAGTGAAACGATGACCAGTTGGGCGTTTTCCAGCACCCGATCTTCGTAGAGATCATAGGCCGCCGGCTTTACCAGGTTCATCCAGTTGGCTAGCCGTACCGAGGGGTACGCTTCACCCAGGCGGTCAACCGCCTGGGCCAGCGCCGACAGGTTGCTATCGGCGGCGGAGAGTATCACGACCTCGGCGGGGCTTTGTTGCAGGTCGATAATGCCTTCATCATCGACAAAGCCCCCGGGCTTGGCGGCAAATAAGTGCATTAGCTGGCCGTCTGAACCTCTACCTCAGTTAGCGCTTCACGTAGCGCGGCGCTATCCAGCGATTTGCCAATAATGACCAGCTGGGTCTGGCGCGTCTCGTCTTGGCTCCAAAGCCGGTCGTAGTAACCTTCCAGGCGCTCGCCCACCGCTTGGATAACGCGGCGCATGGGCTTGCCGGGAATCGCCGCAAAGCCTTTGGTGCGGTAAATCTCGTGGCTTTTCAGCAGTTGCTGCAGCTTGCTGGCCAAAGCGTCGCCATCCACTTCACCTAGGGTAATCACGCAGGAATCAAAGTTATCGTGGGCGTGGTCGTGGTGCGCGCCCTCAGCGTGGTGCTTATCGTGGTGATTGGTGATGCTATCAATATGCGCTTCGCTGGCCGCGCCAATGCCCATTAACGCTTCCAACTGGGCGGTGTTTGCGGTCAGGGTCTGATCGATAAACAGCGTTTTTACCGAATCGCTCACCCGCGACTGAATCACCGTTTCAACCTGCGTGCGCTCTTCTGGGCTGAGCAGGTCCGCCTTGCTGACCAGCACCAAATCTGCCGCGCTGAGCTGGTCATCAAGTAGCTCGCGCAGGCTGGGGTCGTGATCCAGGCTTTCATCTGCGCGACGCTGGGCTTCGACCTTATCCACATCGCTGGCATAACGGCCGGCGGCTACCGCGGGGCCATCAATCACGGTAATAATCGCATCGACGGTGCAGTGCTGGCGCACGTCGGGCCAGTTAAACGCCTGTACCAGCGGCTTAGGCAGTGCCAGGCCGCTGGTTTCGATCAGAATGTGGTCGATATCATCACGGCGGGCGACCAGGTTTTTCATCACCGGCAGGAATTCTTCTTCCACGGTGCAGCAGATACAGCCGTTGGCCAGCTCATAGATGCTGCCGTCTTCCCCGTCTAGCGGCCCGCCTTCGCTACCCTCTTCACAGCCCAGCGCACAGCTGCGCAAGAGGCTGGAATCAATATCCTGCTCGCCGAACTCATTAACAATCACGGCGATCCGCTTGCCGGTGACTTGGCGCAGAATATTGGCCAACAGCGTGGTTTTGCCGCTGCCGAGAAAACCGGTCACAACCGTGGCGGGAATCTTATTCAATTGCATGGGTAAATGCCTCGCTGTGCTGCAGTTCGCAGTGCGCTGGGCTGGCAGAAAAGAGCCTCGCCACAGCGTCAGGATTGTTGGGGAAAAACAGATGTAGATAGGTCGCCGTTAAGCGCTTTTGACGGTAAATCGCTTCCCCCGGTGCGGGGTGGCGCTGACGGCGGCCATGAGCAATCGGCTCGGGGGTACCCTCTGCCATAGAGCGGTGGTGCGCATGGCCGCGAACCGGGCCTTCTGGCAGTTCGGCGGTTTGCATCCCCTGACAGCCGCGCCGACCGCGCATCGCCCCCTGCCCGGGCAGCAGGCCCAGCATGGTATGGGGTATATCGTCGTAGCCGGTCAGGGTTTCCAGGCAGTACAACAGCCCGCCACACTCGGCCAGAATGGGCTTGTCGGCACGGTAGAACGCCTCAATGGCCGAGTGCATGGCGCCGTTATCCGCCAGCGTTTGAGCGTGAAGCTCCGGGTAGCCCCCCGGCAGCCACAGCGCATCGCATTCGGGCAGACAGCTATCCGTCAGCGGCGAGAAGAAGCGCAGCGTTGCGCCCATCTGCTCCAGCAGGTCGAGATTGGCCTGATAGATAAAGCTGAAGGCGGCGTCACGAGCTACGCCAATGGTGCGGCCTTTAAGTACCGGCTTAACGGCCGTAAGCTGCTCTTGCGGAGCGGCAAAGGTCACCGGTGGCAGTGCTGCAAGCGCTTCCAGCAGCCCAGCCGCTTCCAGCGCTCTGGCACCCGCTTCAAAGCGTGCCTCTAAATCCTCGCGAATCTCCGCAGCTTGCACCAGCCCAAGATGGCGTTCGGGGAGCGCTAAATCAGGGTCTCGTGGCACAGCGGCCAGCAGGGGAATCGTCGCTGGCAGCGCTGATTCGATCAGCTCGCGGTGGCGCTGCGAGCCGCAGGCATTGGCGACTAATCCAGCGATATGAATATCATCACGAAAGCTGGCCAAACCTGATACCAGCGCGGCAGCGGTCTGCGCCATACCTTTTACATCCATGACAATTGCCATGGGAATAGCAAACAAGGCCGCCAGATCGGCGCTGGAGGGTTCGCCGTCAAACAGCCCCATGGCACCTTCGACCAGAATCAAATCCGCTTCACAGGCGGCATCATAAAAACGCTGGCGGCAGTAGGCTTCGCCTGCCATCCATAAATCTAACTGATCCACCGGTTGACCTGACGCCTGAGCCAGTATCTGCGGGTCCAGATAATCAGGCCCGGTTTTAAACACCCGCACCACCTTGCCCTGATTACGCAGCAGCCGCGCCAAGCCCGCCGTGACGGTGGTTTTACCCTGGCCAGAAGCCGGGGCAGCGATAAACAGCGCGGGGCAGCGAGCGGTTGGCGTGCTCATTAGTATTCGATCCCCGCCTGGGCTTTGACGCCGCCGCGAAAAGCGTGGCGCTCATCTTGAACAACGCTGATGGTATCGGCGATTTCCTGCAGCGGCGTGGCCATGGTGCGCCCGGTAATGATCACGTTCTGGTGCGCCGGGCGGCGTTGCAAGGCTTCTACCACCGGTTCGGGGTCGAGATAGCCGTACTTGAACATGTAGCTCATCTCATCCAGCACGATCAGATGATAAGCAGGGTTCTCCAGCAGTCCTTTAGCGACGGCCCAGGCGGCTTGGGCGGCTTCGATATCCCGCTCGCGGTTCTGGGTTTCCCAGGTAAAGCCATGGCCCATGATGTGCCAATCAAGCTTGGGATGATTGCGAAAAAATAGATATTCGCCGGTTTCGCGGCGGCCTTTAATAAACTGAATGACCGCGCACTGCTGACCGTGCCCTAATGAACGCGCCATGGTGCCAAAGGCCGAGCTGCTTTTGCCCTTGCCGTTGCCTTTAAGCAGAATCAGCACGCCACGCTCTTCAGTGGCGCGGCTAATGCGCTCATCGACCACGTCTTTTTTGCGCTGCATGCGGTTTAAATGGCTAGCGTCACTCATGGGCTTTCCCCAGGTTGATGTGCAAAAACAGAATGTGCGAAAACAGGATGCGCCAAAGATGGTTTACCAAACGAGGCTGGCCAATAACGGGCGCCTAATTGCTGAGCGATGCGTGCGCCCTGCCCGCGTTTAACTCTCGATTGCTCGGTATCGATCAGCAGGCAGTCACCTAGCGGGGCGAGGTCGTCAACAGATTCCCGTGTGCGGCCATCGGTAATCAAATAAGTACGTACCTGTAAGCCAGGCTCGCGGCGCTGCCACTGTTGAATTAGCCGTTTGGCTTCAACAATCGCTTCCCGCAGCGGGGTGCCACCGCCGCCCTTGGCACTGTCAAGCGTGCCCCGCGCGTTTTTGGGAGCACGGCGACGTGAGAGTAGCGACACCACGCCACCATTACCAAACCCCAGCACCGCGACCTGCTCCCGCGCAGCGTAAGCTTGGGTGACCAGTGACTCAACCAGCCCCTTTGCCTGGCCCAGCAGGCGCTGACCCAGGGTGGAACCCGACGTATCCAGAAGTACCAGGTGTGCCGTCGCCTGCCCAGCGCGGGTCTTGCGCATCTTTAGCTGCTGCCAGGGCCACTGGCCGCGATTGGCGATTAGCGTCGCGAACCCGTCTAGCCGCGAGGTTTCCGCCTGAGAACGCCCTCGACCGGAAACACTTCCCTTGCCTGTGCTAGCCGCTGTATCGGCGCGTTGCGCACGCGGGGAAAAGGTATTGCTCTCGGGCAGGTTAACCGCTGGCTGGTTAATGGACTCCTGTGCTACAGGCGGCATAGCGCCCCACTGGCCCTGCTCACCATTTTGGTGGGATGATTCGCCGGTGGGCGCGTTATTAGCTGACGACGATCCGCCCTCCCCATTTGAAGGCGTTTGATTAGGCGGGGAGGACGGCGGATGTTGCTCTGGCGGCTGGGTTCGACGATGTGCCAGCACCCAGGGCGCTACCGTATCGATATCTTCTTGGCTGACGCTTTCCGCCCCCCGCCAGGCTGCATGAGCCTGAGCTGCTCGATGCCAGGTAACGTCTGCCCGCAGGCCTTCAACGCCTGCGGCTTCGCAGCGTGCAGCAACGGTCTCGTACACCCAGCCTTCGCAAGTCACTGACGCTAGTGCCTGTTGGGCATGGTGAATCTTCTGAGTCAGCGCTGCCTGCTCTAACGCAAACTGTTGTATGTAAGCCTCAGGGTCGCGGTCAAAGGCTTCGCGCTGCTGAACAATAGCAATGCGCTGTTTAACGCTGACGCGGTCAGCCTGTTCAATACAGAGCCCAAAACGGTCGAGCAGTTGCGGACGCAGCTCGCCCTCATCAGGGTTCATGGTGCCAATCAAACTAAAACGCGCCGAGTGTGAGTGGCTGATGCCATCACGCTCAACGATATTGACCCCGCTAGCGGCCACGTCTAGCAGCAGGTCAACCAGTATATCCGGCAGCAGATTAACTTCATCGACATACATCACCCCGCCATGGGCTTTGGCGAGGAGCCCTTCATGAAAAGTGGCTTGCTGCTCGGCTAGCACCTTTTGCAAATCAAGACTTCCCACGAGCCGGTCTTCGCTGGCACCGAGGGGTAAGGTGACAAAGGGTGGCTTTTTGCCATTGGTGTCGTTAGGCAAAACCGCCGCCAGTGCCCGCGCCAGGGTGGATTTCGCACTGCCCCGAGGGCCGCTGATCAGCACACCGCCAATGCGCGGATTAATCGCATTCAGCAGCAAGGCGGTTTTCAGCGCTTCCTGGCCGACAACACCTACAAAGGGAAAGTCACTCAACCGAACCTCCCATGCAGAGCATCCCCGAAGCTTGAACTTGATTCATGATGACTTGGTAAGTAATGATAAAACCATTCATAAGGAAGCGATGAAATAAAACGTTGCAGTATAGAGGAAGGCGCGGCTTTGAAGCCAGCTTAGTGCCAAGCATTCCCTAGAAGACAGTCCCTATTAGTACACGGTAAGACAGGCCTAATTTCGACACTAGGCCAAATTGATATGACATTTAAGAATACCAAGCCACAGAAGATTTGGTTTGTCTTATCGTAATGAAAAAAATGGATTTAATGTCAAATTTAGCCGAAAGATCGGGCTTTTTGTTGTTCTACCTTTACCCGCCACCTAGAATAGCTGCCGTCGGTGTTCCTCACGGAACTTAATAGAGAATCCGCTGCGGCTTAGCCGCGAAACGGAACTGCCCCCGCAACTGTAGGCGGTTAGCGATGCTCAATGAGCCACTGGACGTATTGTCTGGGAAGGCGAGCTAGCCATGACCCGTCAGTCAGGAGACCTGCCGACCATGTTAATTAATCGAGCGAGACAGTTCGGCCAGATATTTTTTCTGGCTGTACGCATCGCTCATCATGCACGGGAGTGTACATGATGTTGAGATTGACCACGGCGGTGGCTGCCAGTGTTGTAAGCCTTGGGCAGACGGCTCACGCCGCTACCGATTACCCCCTCACGCTCACCAGTTGCGGACACGAGATTACTCTAGAACAAACGCCAGAAAGCGTAGTGAGTATTGGCCAAGCCCCCACAGAAATGCTCTACCTACTGGGTCTTGCCGATAACGTCGCTGGCACCGCCCTATGGATAAGCCCGGTACTGGAAGAGTTTAGCGAGATAGATGCCGACGTTAAGCGGCTTTCAGACAACGCCCCCAGCTATGAAAGTGTTATCGCCCAACAGCCTGATTTAGTGGTCTCAGCCTATGAATGGATGATCGGCCCCGCGGGCATGGTAGGCACTACCGACATGTTTGATGACGCGGGTGTCCCTGTCTGGACCCTACCCACCGACTGCGTAGGTAAACAAAATAGCCAAAGCATCGATGGCACCCGCACCGCCCTTTTCGATACCGAAACGCTCTACGAGAGCATTGCCACGCTAGCGTATATCTTTGACGTCACCGAACGCGGTGAAGAGGTCATCGCTGACCTTCGTACACGTGAAGCAGCTTCCGTGGCGAAGGCCGAACAACTCGATTTACCCGATGACCTTAGCGGTGTCTTCTGGTACTCCTCTGCCGATCTCAGCATTGACCCTTATGTAGCAGGCATCAACAGCGTACCGGGCTGGATGATGTCTACGCTGGGTATTCGCAATGTAGTGACCTCTGAGGAAGAATGGCCCACCGTTGGCTGGGAAACCATCGTCCGCAGCAACCCTACCTTTATTGTTGCGGCCAAAATGGAGCGACGCCGGTTTCCAGCCGACGATATTGCGCTTAAACGCGAATTCCTCTTCACCGACCCCGTCACCAGTATCACTGAAGCCGTGGAGAATGATCGCATCATTGAAATTGATGCCCACGCAATGGATCCATCAGTTCGCTCAATCTTTGCGCTGGAAACCCTTGCCGACAAGCTAGCTGACTTCAACCTGTCAGAATGATACGTGCTGCTGCGCACCAGTCACCTCGACGCTCGGATTGTTCCTGGCTCCTTGGGTGATGCGCCGCTAATTACGCCTCAACGGGTCTAATTATAATGAAGTTACTACTAAGAACTGGCTTACTACTTCGCTTTTTAACACTCAGCCTTTTAACGACTGGCTTTTTACCGCTAGCCGCGTTGGCCGAGACACACTCTCCTCAAATCCATACTGTCGAGATGCTTCACCGCAACGATAGTGGCCCACTGCCTTTTTCACCTAGCTATCTGGTTATCCAACCGGGGGATAGCGTGAAGTTTCTGGCCACTAACGCAGGGCATAATGCGGCCACAATTGCAGGAATGGTGCCGGAAGGTGGAGAAGCCTTCGTCGGCAATATTAACGAGGAAATAGAGGTAACGCTGAACGAAGAAGGCATCTGGGGCATCAAGTGTTCACCGCACTACACCATGGGCATGGTGATGCTGATCCAGGTGGGAGGTACCGCCGCCACCGAAAGCGACCTACCCGACAACCTCCCGCCAGCCGCACGACAACGCTTTTTAGATATTTTGTCTAAAAACGGCTGATACAGGAAAGTGCTCTTCGTTTAGATTAATAAAATGATATAACATTGCAAATTATTAAAATTTATCTTTTGTAGGATTCCGAAATGAAGCATGTATGTTACTCACTGATAGCCGCATCGCTGCTGCCCGCCTCATTCGCACTGGCCAGTGACACTACTTACCCAGTGAACTTGACCAACTGCGGCGTAGAGATAAGTGTGGCGTCGCCACCCGAGCAAACGGTAACGGTGGGTCAATCGGCCACAGAGATCCTTTACTCACTAGGGCTCGCTGATAGCGTGGTTGGTACCTCAGTCTGGTTTAATCCGGTCTTGCCGCAATTTACTGAGGTCAATGAACAGATCGAGCGGATCGCCAACGATGACCCCAGCTTCGAAGCCGTGGTCAACAAGCGCCCGGACTTAGTTGCGGTGCAATACGAGTGGCACGTGGGGCCTACCGGGAGCGTGGCCAGCCGAGATCAGTTCCATGAACTAGGTATCGCCACCTACATCATGCCCGCCGATTGCGACACCAAGGATAACTCTACCGGTGGCGATGGTACCCGCACCGCCGCTTTCTCGACGGAATCGATCTATAAAGGAATCACCGAGCTAGCCGAAATCTACGATGTTCAAGACGCTGGTGAAGCCCTGGTGGCAGACCTGAACGCCCGTGAAGAACACGCTATCAACCTAGCAAGCAGCCTTGATTTGCCGGAAGACCTGTCGGCAGTATTTTGGTTTTCATCAACGGATCTGGGGGTTAGCCCTTTCGTTGCCGGCCAACTGGGCGCACCGGGCTATATGATGGACAAACTGGGCATTCGCAATGTCATTGAGTCTGATGAAGAGTGGCCCACCGTTGGCTGGGAAAGCATCGCCAAGGCTGACCCCGATGTGATTGTTATCGCCGCCATGGATCGTCGCCGTTTTCCTGCTGACGACATCGAAGCAAAGCGTGAGTTTCTGCACAATGACCCGGTTACCAGCGAAATGACGGCGGTTAGAAATAACCGCATCGTAGAGATGGACGCCCATGCCATGAGTGCCACTATGCGCAGCATTTACGGCCTTGAGTCACTAGCCGAGGCGCTATCGACGATGTCTTTCAACTGATATGGCTTTTTACGAATGAGCATAGCGCTATCACGGCCCATAACTAAGCGCTTCGGGTTGCGCTGGCTTTGGGTGACGCCTCTTGTGCTGGTGGCCGCACTCATCGCGGGCACCGCCATCGGCGAGACATCTATTCCCGTTGATACGATACTCAAAGTGCTCGCCAATCAACTACTTGGCGCGGACTATCCAGTTGACCGAATCGACGAGGGTATTATCTGGAACTACCGCCTCAGTCGCGCCGTCGTTGCCGCTTGCTGTGGCACCAGCTTGGCGTTGGCGGGAGTGGTATTGCAGGCCCTGCTGCGTAATCCACTAGCCGACCCCTATTTAATGGGCATTTCTGCTGGAGCATCTACGGGTGCCGTTGCGGTGGCGGTTGCTGGGTTAGGCGCTGGCATGCTGTCGTTATCGTTGGGTGCTTTCGCTGGTGCCCTCCTCGCCTTTGGCATCGTAGTAATGCTCGCCCATGCGGCCAACAGCGGTGTTGGCGGTGGGCGTGGTGTTCAGGCAGCAGGAGCAATTATTCTGGCGGGGATTGCTGGCTCACAGCTGTTTAATGCCCTAACCGCATTTATCATTACCAAGTCAGCAAGTGCTGAACAGGCGCGGGGCATTATGTTTTGGCTGATGGGCAATCTCTCTGGGGTGCGCTGGGCTGATGCTACCCTAGCGGTGCCTGCTGCGCTGTTCGGGCTAGTGGTTTGCCTATGGCACCGGCGTTCCCTGGATGCGTTTACCTTCGGGGCCGATAGCGCCGCGTCGATGGGCATTGCTGTGCGCCCGGTGCGCGGCATGCTGATTATCGCGATGGCGCTGGTCACTGCGGTAATGGTTTCCATCGTAGGAGCGATTGGCTTTGTTGGCTTAGTGATTCCCCATGCGATGCGCTTTATTGTCGGCAGCCAACACACGCGTTTGATACCCGCCACCGCGCTTGCTGGCGCGGTATTTTTAATCGGTTCAGATATTCTTTCGCGCACTCTAGTGTCTGGTCAGGTGCTTCCAATCGGGGTGATTACATCACTGATCGGCGCGCCCGCTTTTGCGCTTATTCTTGTCCGTGGCAAGAGGCATTAATGCAATTATCCGCAGAACAACTCACCTGGGCGATACATGGCACGCCACTGGTCATTGACGTCAACCTCACAGTCGAGCCCGGTCAGACCTTTGGTCTGGTGGGGCCCAACGGCTCGGGAAAAACGTCCCTGCTGCGTCTGCTGGCCGGTTTGAACAAACCAAAGACAGGCCAGGTGCGGATTGATAACCAGCCTTTGCACGCCCTCAAACAACGGACTATCGCTCAATCTATTGCCTTGGTTGAGCAACAGGCTGACACCACTGATAGAATTACCGTGCGCCAAGTGGTCGCGCTAGGTCGCACGCCTTTTCTTTCCGCCTTACGCGCCTGGTCAATTGAAGATGATGCCATCGTGGCTAAAGCGCTGATAGATGTTGATATGGCGCATATGGCAGACCGGCTTTGGCATACACTTTCTGGCGGTGAGCGCCAGCGCGTGCATATTGCTCGGGCATTGGCCCAACAGCCTAAGATCCTGCTGCTGGATGAACCCACCAACCATCTGGATATTCGCCACCAGCTGTCGATTCTTGAACTGGTCAGGCAACTGCCGATTACGGTGATTATTTCCCTGCACGACCTTAACCAAGCCATGGAGTGCGACCGCATTGGCGTTATGGATAGCGGCCGCCTGATCGATAGTGGCCCACCCCACGACGTGCTCACCGCCAGTAGGCTACAACAGACCTTTGGTGTGCATGCCCATGTGATCGATGACCCTGTCGATGGCAAGCAGGTCATGCGTTTTCGCAATGCTGTTTAGGCTCTATCTGTATCGCCTAGTCAGCCTGAAGTAAGTATATCCATGCTGGCATCACCCTTTTATCGGCACAAACACCGGTGCGCCTTCGACCTCGACCACTGCCAGCCGTTGATGATTAAGACGTTCTAATGCGCTAGGCTCCGGCATGGTGGGCCGCATCACGACAGGCCGGGCGCAGGTACCTGAGCTGCTGCTTGCCACAGAAGACATCACGGCCGCGGACCAACCTGCCGAGCGAAGGGCATCGGATTTAGCCTTACCGGCTGCTAGGGCTTCCCATTCCCTCCTAGATCAGTACCACCTCAAAGTGGTTCCCCAGCGCGTCTTGACTATCAACCGGGATGGTGTGCACCTGCTCCTGGATCGGTGTGCTGCTGTCATCGGTGTCTCCCCCCACCTTGGTCATCATGCTAGACATTAGTCTAAACACCATTGAGTTGCTCTAGGTGAGAGGCTACGCTCAGCTAAATGTTGACGTCAACATTAACAACAGAGCAACATCACTGATGTCACTTCACACTTAGCTCAAGAACATGCTTCGAGCCGAAGTGATCACTAATGGGTAATTAAAAGGAGAAAGTGTGATGAAAAATAATTTGTCTGGCAAGGTAGCTGCCGTCACCGGCGCGGCGTCGGGGATCGGACTTGCCACAGTAAAGGCGATGATTGCATCAGGTGCCCGCGTGGTACTGGTCGACCGCGATGAAGCCGCTCTGATGGCGATCTGCGATGAGCTCGGCGATGCGGCGATTCCTCTGGTCATCGACCTACTGGACCCCAAGGACTGCGCAACGCTTCTGTCGCAAATCCTGGAAAAGGCTGGTCAGCTCGATATTTTCCACGCCAATGCCGGCAGTTATATCGGGGGTGACTTGATTGATGCCGACCCGGACGCCATCGACCGAATGGTCAGTCTTAACGTCAGTGTCGTGATGAAAAACGTCCATAATGTCCTGCCACATATGATTGAACGCGGAACCGGCGACATCATGGTAACAAGCTCGGTTGCCGGGCATTTTCCTGTTCATTGGGAGCCGGTCTACGCTTCCTCCAAGTGGGCCATGACCAACTTCGTCCAAACAGTACGCCGCCAGGTTCTGAAACATGGTATCCGTGTTGCTTCAGTCTCTCCCGGCCCTGTTAACAGCGCCTTACTGGCCGACTGGCCGGAAGAAAATCTGCGTAAGGCGAAGGAGTCAGGCAGCATTATTGAACCTACGGATGTGTCGGATGCAATTATGTATATTCTGACTCGCCCACGCAATGTGACGATTCGTGACATGGTGGTTCTGCCCAGCAACTTTGATATGTAATTAGCAAAAAATGCCACAAATAAAAGAAGGGTCAGTAGACATTGGTATGAAGTCTATTGATTTATAGCCCAGATCCTTCTAGCTTCTAAAATGTTGACGTTAACATTAAGAGGGACGTCAACGCTTTGCCAAGTAATGCTTACACGACAACAAAATCTGGAATTAACCATGAAAATTAGTGATATCACAGCACCGTTTCGCAAAACCGCTATTGCCGCCGCCAGCGCTACTATCCTCGCAGCAGGCACTGCTTCAGCCGATGAGCATAACCTGACCATTGGCATGTCCTTTCAGGAACTCAACAACGAGTACTTCGTGACCATGCAAAGGGCGCTCGAAAGTGCCGCTAAAAGCATCGGTGCTGAGGTGATTACCACCGACGCCCGCCATGATGTCGCCAAGCAGGTCAGCGATGTTGAGGATATGATTCAACGCGGCATCGACATTCTGCTGTTGAATCCCGCCGACTCTGTAGGTGTTGAAACCGCGGTACTCGCCGCCAAAGAAGCAGGCGTCACGACGGTCGCAATCGATGCGCAGGCCAACGGACCGGTAGACGGGTTCGTCGGTTCAAAAAACTATGATGCCGGCTATAAGGCATGCGACTACCTGGCCGAACAGCTCGGTGGCGAAGGGCAGGTCGCTTTACTGGATGGCATTCCAGTCGTACCGATTCTTCAGCGCATCGAAGGTTGCACCGCTTCGCTGGACGAGCATGACGGCATCGAGATTGTCACCAAGCAGAATGGCCGCCAGGAACGTACCCATGCGATGACTGTGACCGAGAACATTATTCAGGCAAACCCGGACCTGGATGGAATCTTTAGTGTAAACGACATTGGTTCCCTCGGCGCCCTTATCGCCATCGAGGCAAGCGGCAAGGATATCAAGCTGGTCAGTGTTGATGGACACCCCGAGGCCATTGCCGAGATTCAGAAAGACAACTCACCTTTTATCGCCACTTCAGCTCAGTATCCTGCCGACATGGTACGTGTAGGGCTCGGCCTGGCATTAGCCAAGCAATGGGGAGCTAGCACTGCACCCGCTGAAATCCCCATCGACATTGAACTGATCGATCGCGACAAAGCTGCCGACTTCAGCTGGTAACCCCCTACCACAGACGCTGACAACGTGTGCCACCTCAGGTGGCACACGAGGGTAACCTCATGACTCCATTACTATCCCTAAGGCACATTTCGAAGTCTTTCCCCGGGGTTAAGGCTTTGCAGGATGTGTCGCTTGATGTCCACGCTGGCGAGGTGCACGCCCTGCTCGGCGAGAACGGGGCTGGCAAGTCAACGTTAATGAAGATTCTCTGTGGCATATACCGACAAGATGAAGGAGATATCATCATTGATGGAAAGACATGTGATTTTCACGGCTATCAAGATGCTCTCGATGCTGGGATCGGTATCATTTTCCAAGAATTCAGTCTGATTCCCGACCTTGATGCCGTAGACAATATCTTCCTCGGTCGAGAAAAGCGCAATCGATTAGGCCTGCGCGATCGACGTAGAATGATAGTCGAAGCGCAGCATCTGTTCGACCGTCTCAAGGTCACGATTCCACTGGACTGCCCTATCGCTGAACTGAGCGTCGCTGACCAGCAGTTCATCGAGATCGCCAAGGCCTTGTCACTGGATGCACGCATTCTGGTACTCGATGAGCCCACCGCGACGCTGACGCCCAGTGAGGCTGATCACCTGTTTACCATCATGCGCGAGCTACGCAAACAAAAGGTCGGCATGGTGTTCATCTCCCATCATATGGAAGAAATCTTCACCATCTGCGATCACGTCACCGTAATGCGCGATGGAGAGAAGGTTGACGACTGCGATACCGCTTCCACGACCCCCGACGAACTGATCGAAAAGATGGTCGGTCGTCGAGTCGAAAATCTCTTCCCTGAACGCCGCTGCGATGCAGACTACGCCGATGTGGTTCTGGATATTGAGGCCTTGCGTATCGACGCGGATGGCCCTGAGTATTCACTGAAGCTCTACCGTGGAGAGATACTAGGCTTTGCCGGGTTGGTCGGTTCCGGTCGTACTGAGCTGGCCATGGGGCTGATCGGTGCGACACGCCCTATGCATGCAACCGTCCGTTTGGAGGGGCAACCGGTAAAGCTTCGTCATCCCGCCACCGCCCTCAAACAGGGTATCGGACTGCTACCCGAAAGCCGCAAAACCCAGGGGCTGATTCTACCCTTCTCGTGCCGCGACAACATATCCCTGAATAACCTGACGCAGTTTCAAGGCACTTTACCGCTGATTAAACGCCGCAAGGAATCCAGTGCAGCTGCTGACCTTATGGCATCGGTGCGTGTCAAGGCCCCCAGTCCCGAAACGCCAGTCGGTAACCTTAGCGGCGGCAATCAGCAAAAAGTAGTGATCGCCCGCTGGCTAGGACATCAATGTAAAGTACTGATTTTTGATGAACCGACCCGCGGTATCGATGTTGGCGCCAAGTCGGAAATCTACGCGTTGATGAAAGAGCTCACCGCGCAGGGCGTATCGATCATCATGATTTCTTCAGAGCTACCGGAAATTCTCGGCTTGTGTGACCGCGTCGAGGTCTTTTATCAGGGTGAAATCGCTGCTGAACTCGAAGGCGACGCTCTCACCTCACAATCTATCATGCATCATGCTACGGGGGGACTCAGCGCATGAGCCAGCTCGCCTCTACTAACAACAACACCCAACGTCAGTCACTCAAGGTACGGCTGGCCCGTTGGCGCCGTACTCCAGTCTTTTATCCTCTGATTGGTTTCATTGTCGTATTCATCGCGATGTCGTTGATCAATGACAACTTCCTGACAGGAAGTAACATGGCCAACCTGGTTCGTCAGTCATCCATCATCGCCATCATTGCGGTAGGTATGAGCCTAGCCATTCTCACCGGCGGCATTGATCTCTCGGTAGGCCCAGTGATGGCTCTATCGGGAACTGTCATGGCAGGCTTAATGGTCGCAGGTGTTCCTCCCTCACTGGCTATCATACTTGGGCTGCTTGTAGGTGCTGCCTTCGGGGCTTTCAATGGCGTCTTCGTAGCCTTCGCCGGGATGCCTCCGATTATCGTCACTCTGGCAACCATGGGTATCGCTCGCGGGCTTGGCCTGATCTATACCGGTGGCTACCCGATTTCCGGTTTGCCAGATAGTTTTGCGTTTTTCGGTCGTGGCAGTCTGGCCGGCATTGAGATGCCCATATTAATCATGATCGCAGTCTATGCCCTGGGCTATGTTCTGCTAAGCCACACGGCAACCGGCCGCTACCTTTATGCCATCGGCGGCAACGAAGAGGCTACCCGTCTGTCCGGCATTCGCGTATCGCGCTACAAGCTTCTGGTCTACACCCTGAGCGGTACCACCGCCGCGATCGCGGGCTTGATTCTTACCTCTCGCCTGATGAGCGGCCAACCCAACGCCGGTGTCGGTTTCGAGCTTGATGCTATCGCTGCTGTCGTACTGGGGGGCGCTGCCATCACCGGAGGACGAGGCATGATTCTCGGCACTATGGTTGGTGCCATGTTGCTCGGCGTACTCAACAACGGGCTGAACCTGATGGGCGTATCACCCTATCTTCAGACCGTTATCAAAGGCTTGATCATTCTGCTGGCGATATACATCAGCCGCAAACGCACTCCCTGAGCGCTGACACACTCTTCAGCGTAAGCCAGCAACGCGCTGAAAGAAGGAGAACCGTATGCAAACCGTCATCGGGATCGATATCGGCACCCAGAGCACTAAGGCCATGGTGCTTGATCAGGAAGGCCAGATTCTGGCCGAGCATAGCCAAGGTTACCGAGTCAACACGCCTCGCCCACTCTGGGCTGAGCAGTGGCCAGAGATATGGTGGGACGCTGTCCTCAATTGCCTGAACGCCTGCCTTAATGCCCCTGGCATTAACTCTCGGGACGTCAAGGGGCTTTGTGTCAGTAGCCTTTACGGTGGCTCAGGCATCCCCGTCGACAACGATATCAGGCCACTACACCCCTGCCTGATATGGATGGACCGCCGCGCAGATGCTCAGGTTCAATGGGTGAAGGAGCACATCGACCTCACTCAGCTTGGCACCATTACCGGCAACGGAGTAGACAGCTACTACGGTTTCACCAAAATGATGTGGCTTAAAGCGGAACGTCCTGATATCTGGAAGCAGACCCGTTATCTGCTTCCGCCCAATAGCTACATTAACTATCTTCTGAGTGGTGAGATAGCCATTGACCACAGTTCGGCTGGCAATATCGGCGGCATTTATGACCTAGAGAAACGGGACTGGTCAACAGAAATGCTTGAGGCCTTGGATATTGAACGCAACAAACTGCCGGACAGGCTGGTGGATTCGGCGACCCCAGTTGGCGGGCTTCTGCCGTCAATCGCCGATTTAACAGGTCTATGTGAAGGAATTCCGGTGATTGCCGGTGGTGTCGATGCAGCAATGGCCACGTTGGCAGCCGGGGCGACCCGTCCAGGCAATCATGTCGCCATGATCGGCACCAGCATGTGCTGGGGAGTGATCAATCGACACGTCGACGCCAGCCATGGGCTGATCAGCATGCCTCACGTGCTGAACAGTGATAGAGATCTGTACATTTTCGGCGGTGCTCTCACCGCTGGAGCCTCAGTTAGCTGGTATGTTGACACCTTCTGCGGCGAGGACAGGGCCGAAGCCGGTGAGAGCAGCAGCGCCTTCGAACGTCTTGAACCTGCCGCACATGAGCTTTCTCCGGGGGCCAATGGACTACTCTTCCTGCCCTACTTGATGGGCGAGCGAAGCCCTGTATGGGATGCCCAGGCCAGCGCTGGTTTCATCGGGCTCAGCCTTTATCACCAACGTCATCACCTGTATCGCGCAGTGCTGGAAGGCGTCACCTTCGCTTTGCGGCACAACATGGAGGCGGTCACCCGCCAGGGTGTGGCCCTTGATGACCACTTGATCGTGGTGGGCGGCGCTACGCATTCGAATCTGTGGATGCAGATTATCGCGGATGTGATCGGCATGCCGGTTTACACCTACCAGGAGAACGTAGAAGCGGCTCTTGGCGCCGCCCTTCTGGCAGGACAGGCCACGGGATTACTCGATCTCACTCGCCCTCTGGAGCATGGCACTTTAATCAAGCGGGCAGAGCCTTGCGAGACAGCGGCAAAGAGTTATAACGAGCTTTTCTCACTTTACTGCCAACTTTATCCCACTCTAAAGCCAATCATGCACCGCCTTAGTGCCCTTCCTACATCGTCGAGCGAGTGACTTAAAAAATGAACTTTGAACTCCACAACCAATGCATTCTTGTCACAGGAGCGACGAGTGGCATCGGTTTAGATATCGCCCGTACGCTTGCCGAGCTGGGGGCTAATCTGGTGCTGATGGGACGCAATCAGGACAAACTCACCGAACTTGAACAGTCGCTAGGAGCACGTGTCCTGGCTATCGACATTACCGATGAGGAGGCAGTCAACACGGCCTTCACTGATATGCCTGTTCTCGATGGTCTGGTTAACTGCGCCGGGGTCTCGATTCTTGACGAGGTCCTGGACGTAAAAGCGGCGGATCTTGAACGGATCATGGCCACTAATGTCACCGCCAGTGCCGTACTGGCGCGGGAAGCGGCACGCCATATGATTGCGCATGGCCGCCAGGGCAGCATCGTCAATGTCTCAAGCCAGGCAGCTATGGCGGCCCTGCCTGGCCATCTTGGCTACTGCGCATCCAAGGCGGCGATGGATGCCATGACTCGTGTGCTCTGCCTTGAGCTTGGCCCCAAAGGCATCCGCGTTAATAGTGTCAATCCTACGGTGACATTGACTCCTATGGCCGAACGTGCCTGGGCTGACCCCGCCAAACGGGACCCGATGCTGGCAGCGATTCCTCTGGGACGATTTGCTACTCCGCGTGAAGTTGCCTTGCCGGTAGCCTTCCTCCTGAGCCCAGCGGCATCGATGATTAGCGGTGCCTGCCTGCCGATTGATGGCGGTTTCACATCTCATTAGTGCTGGTGTTTAGTACTGGTGTTTTATTGATAAGGAGCCTGATATGTACATTGGTGTGGATTGTGGCACTCAAAGTACCAAGGTAGTCGTGGTCGATGTTGACGCCGGAAGCATTCTTGGCGAGGCAAGCCGACCACACACACTGCACGAGGAGGCTAATGGCCGCCGTGAGCAGGACCCGGCCGACTGGCAGGAAGCCTTCCGAGGTGCCTTCACTGATGCCGTGGCCTCTGCAGGCATCAGTGCCCGCACAATCCGTGCCATTGGTATCTCTGGCCAGCAACACGGTTTAGTCGCTCTGGACGCAGCGGGGGAACCGGTGTATCCCGCGAAACTTTGGTGCGATACCGAGACCGCAGCCCACAACACTGCCCTGGTTGAGCGCCTGGGGGGCGAACAAGGTTGCCTTGAAAAACTGGGGCTGGTGCTGCAGACCGGCTATACCGCCTCCAAACTGGCCTGGTTACGTGACACTCAGCCCGAGGCCTATCGGCGCATCGATTGTCTGCTTCTGCCACACGACTACCTTAATTTCTGGTTAACCGGTGAGCGAGTTTCCGAGGTTGGCGACGCGTCAGGGACAGGCTACTTCGATACCCGTTCCCGTCGCTGGCGTTTGGACGTTCTGGCTGAGATTGCGCCAGAGCTTGATCCAGCGCGAGTGCTACCACGACTAGTCGAATCTCACCAACCAGCCGGAACCGTCCGTCTCGAGCTTGCCCACGAGTTGGGGCTGGCCGAGGACGTTGTGGTCTCCAGCGGCGGCGGTGACAACATGCTCGGCGCCATCGGCACCGGCAATATTGCGCCA
Source organism: Halomonas sp. 3A7M (assembly GCF_014897875.1). Classification (NCBI taxonomy): domain Bacteria; kingdom Pseudomonadati; phylum Pseudomonadota; class Gammaproteobacteria; order Oceanospirillales; family Halomonadaceae; genus Halomonas; species Halomonas sp. 3A7M. The sequence continues at coordinate 23,401 of NZ_JABUZD010000078.1, read as the reverse complement.
GGTCTCGTGACCTTGAGCCTTGGCACCTCAGGGACGGTGTGCGCCTATTCTGACGTCCCGGTGATCGCCGACAACGCCATGGTTGCCAATTTCTGCGCCAGCAGCGGCGGTTGGCTGCCATTGATCTGCACCATGAACGTGACCTCGGCCACCACCCTGGTACGGGAACTGTTCGGCCTCGACCTGGAAACCTTTAACGAGCGCCTGGCCACCGTACCTATCGGTGCCGAGGGTGTGACCGTTTTGCCCTTCTTCAACGGCGAGAGGGTTCCGTCGCTCCCTCAGGCCAATGGCAGCTTTTTAGGCCTGACAAGCATCAACACCACACAGGCAAATCTGTGCCGAGCCGTCGTCGAAGGTGCCACTTTTGGCTTGCGATATGGTCTTGAGCTATTTGGCAAACTCGCCGAGAGCACCAACCAGATTCGCCTGATTGGTGGCGGAGCCAAAAGCCCGGCATGGCGTCAAATGATCGCAGATATTACAGGCACCCCAGTGATATGCCCGATGATTACCGATGCCGCCGCGCTCGGCGCAGCACTGCAAGCGGCATGGTGCGCTAATTACCCCGACACCTCACTTGAGGATCTTTGCGCCCGGTTAGTACTTCTTGACGAAGACTCACGCGCCGACCCTATACCGGAGCATGTTGCCGCCTATGAACACGCTTATGCCCGCTACCGTCAGGCCCTGGCCAGTCATTATGAATAAACTTCGCCAATGTCTGTGCCTGATCCAACCAATGACTCAATTGAGAGAGATTCCATGACATATCAGCTCGACGCCCTTCGTCAGAACTCCATGGTAGTCGCCGACACCGGTGACCTTGAGGCCATTAAGCGCTATCAACCTCACGATGCCACCACGAATCCCTCACTTCTTCTCAAGGCTTTTGAGCTACCAGGCTATCAAGTGCTAATCGATCAGGAACTTGCTGCCGTCAAGGCCGAAGCCAGCGACCGGCAGAAAGAACTTGCAGTGGATCGTCTCGCCGTTGCCATGGGCAGTGAAATTGCCGGGCTGGTACCTGGTCGCGTCTCGACTGAGGTGGCCGCCAAGCTGTCCTTCGATAGCCAGGCCAGCATCCGCAAGGCTCACGAGCTAATCGACATGTATCAACGTCGCGGTGTACCTAAGGACAGAGTGTTAATCAAACTGGCATCTACCTGGGAAGGTATTCGTGCTGCCGAGGTACTGGAGAAGGAAGGCATTAACTGCAATCTGACACTGCTCTTCAGCGATGCCCAGGCTCAGGCCTGCTTCGATGCTGGTGTCTTTCTGGTCTCGCCCTTTGTGGGTCGCGTAACCGACTGGTACAAAAAAGAGACCGGTCAGACGTTCACTCCCGATAGCGACCCCGGCGTACAGTTCGTTCGCGGCGTCTGTGAACGGGTTAATCAAGGCGGCTACGATACCGTGGTAATGGGAGCAAGCTTCCGCACCACCGATCAGGTGCTAGCTCTTGCTGGCTGCCCTCGGTTGACCATTTCGCCGGCATTGCTTGAGGAACTAGCCAACACGCCGGGAGACGTGAAGCCCAAGGTACTGATGACACGTAACGGTGGTCCACGGCCAAGATCCCTCAGCGAGCCTGCCTTCCGTTGGGGCCACAATCAGAATGCCATGGCGAATGATAAGCTGGCCGAAGGCATTCAGCGTTTCGCAAGTGATCAGGTAAGTCTTGAAGAGAAAATCGTCGACCGCTTAGCAACACTCTGACCGCCCCTCTGGTCTAGCGTTGATTGAATAGCAAACCTAAACATTATCAGGAAATCTCATGCCGTCACGCTTTGAACTGGCGAATGCTATTCGCGCCCTGTCCATGGATGCCGTCCAGAAGGCTAACTCCGGCCACCCTGGAGCTCCCTTAGGCATGGCCGACATCGCTGAGGTACTGTGGAACGACTACCTCAAACATAATCCGGTTAACCCACACTGGTTCGACCGGGACCGTTTCGTGCTCTCCAACGGGCACGGATCCATGCTGCTGTATTCTTTACTCCACCTGACCGGCTATGCGCTTGACGTAGAGGATTTGCAAAACTTTCGCCAGCTGCATTCACGCACCCCGGGACATCCAGAACTTGGCTATACGCCAGGAGTCGAAACGACCACTGGCCCACTGGGTCAGGGGCTTGCCAATGCCGTGGGCATGGCACTGGCAGAGCGCACCCTGGGTGCCCAATTCAATCGGCCTGGTCATACCATTGTTGACCACCACACATACTGCTTCGTTGGCGACGGTTGCCTGATGGAGGGTATCTCTCACGAAGTCAGCTCTCTTGCCGGTACTCAAAAGCTAGGCAAGCTGATCGTGTTCTACGATGACAATGGTATTTCTATCGATGGCCAGGTCAAAGGCTGGTTCACCGACGATACAGCAAAACGTTTCGAATCTTACGGCTGGCACGTCGTGCATGAGGTCGACGGCCACGATCCCGTAGCAGTCAAAGCTGCCATTGAGCTTGCGCACCACGATGACCGGCCCAGCATGATCATTTGCCGTACCATCATCGGCTTCGGTGCGCCTAACAAGCAGGGAAAAGAGGAATCTCACGGGGCCGCGCTGGGGGAAGATGAGGTCGCCGCAACCAGGCAGCAACTCGGCTGGCCTCATCCTCCTTTCCATATCCCAGATACTATTTACCAAAGCTGGGATGCCCGCGACCGCGGCGCACAGCTGGAGAGCAGCTGGGAAAACCGTTTTGCTGAATATGCAAAGGCCTACCCAGCACTAGCCCATGAGTTTCAGCGCCGTCAGAAGGCCCACCTGCCAGCGTCTCTGACCAGCGAGGCTATGATCGAGGAAGCTCAGGCCAAAGGTGAGAACGTCGCGAGCCGCAAGGCATCACTCTCCCACCTTAACGCCTTGGGCCCGCAGCTACCCGAGCTGCTTGGCGGCAGCGCAGATCTGGCACCCTCCAACCTGACGTTCTGGGAAGGGGCTCAAGCGATCAGCCCCGAGACACCAGACGGCAATTATCTGCACTACGGAGTTCGCGAGTTCGGTATGGGTGCCATTATGAATGGTATTGCGGTTCATGGCGGTTTCATCGCTTACGGCGCCACCTTCCTGATCTTCATGGAATACATGCGCAACAGCGTGCGTATGGCAGCGTTGATGAATAAACAGGCCATTTATATTTTCACCCACGACTCCATCGGCCTGGGTGAGGATGGTCCCACTCACCAACCGGTGGAACAGCTGACGACACTTCGCTCCACACCGAACTTATCCACTTGGCGGCCCTGTGACTCAGTCGAAACCGCCGCGGCCTGGAATGCTGCACTCAAACGCCACTCCGGCCCGACCGCGCTTGTACTATCCCGTCAGAGCCTGCCCCACCAGATGCGTAACCAGCAGCAGCTCACCAATATTCAGCGTGGTGGATACATACTAAAAGACTGTGAAGGCACGCCCGAAGCAATTCTGATAGGCACTGGCGCTGAATTAGACCTGGTCATGGGCGCCGCTGCCGAACTTGAACGCCAGAATCATGAAGTCCGTGTGGTATCCATGCCCTCCTGTGACACCTTCGACGCTCAGGACGCTATCTACCGGCAACGAGTGCTACCCGTAGAGGTTAGTGTCCGAGTCGCCGTAGAAGCCGGCCATAGAGATGTCTGGTACAAATATGTGGGGCTTGAAGGCCGTGTTGTCGGCATGTCCACCTTTGGTGAGTCAGGCAAGGCGGAAGACCTCTTCCCCCATTTCGGCTTCACGGTAAAACACATCGTAGATGAGGCCGTGGAAGCAATCCATACTGCACGCTGACAATCATCAACGTCATTTAGGGTATGAGGGTGGCGGAGATGACGACCTCACGGCCAGCAGCCGTGGGGTTCTTAGTCTGTTCGAAAAGCAGTCGAAAGGCCTCATGCCCCAACTGGTAGGTATCATGCGCAGCACAAGAGATCGACACATCGAAGATATCAGCGTAGGGAAGCCTATCGATGCCTACCACGAGAACATCGTCCTGAGATACGGATGCGTCATGTAGTGCTCGCATCGCTCCCAGTGTAATCAGTTGGTTGAAGCCAAATACGGCTTCGGGGAGTTTACTTATACGCAGGTATTCGGCCATATCACGATAGGCCGGCTGCATGGTGTAGTCTCCAGGGCGTTGCTCCAGAGTCAGGGGGATACCCGCTACCTCATAAGCTTCCTTTAGACCCGCGAGTCGATGTTGTGTGATGCGAGACTGACTTGGCCCCGTCAACGCCAGCACTCGCTGAATGCCTTTTTTCACCAGTAACTCGCCAAGCAACCTTCCCGAAAGATGGTTATCCAGCACCACACGACTGAAATCAGCCACATTCAGCGTTCGGTCCAGCATCACCACCGGCAAGTTGGCTTTACGCAAGCGTTCGAGATAAGCAGGGATATAACAGGCATCATCCGAGACAGGTGACAGAATGATACCGGCTACCTGATAACTGAGAAGAGTATCGATTGCGACTTCTTCAAGCTCCGGTGAGCCATCGGTATCAATCAGCATGATGGTGTAATCGTGCTCCTTGGCCGCACGGGAAATGGCCTTGATCACCTCACTGTAAAAAGGATTATCCACGCTGGCCGTGACCAGACCGATCAACTGATTCTTGTTACTTCGCAAATGGCTCGCGAAGGCATTCGGTACATAGCCCAGCTCCCTCGCAGCAGCCAGTATTTTCTCACGCGTCTCTGGCTTGACCTTGTCGGGTTTTTTCAAGGCGCGCGACACCGTCATGTTGGTCAGGCCTACGTGCCTAGCGATATCGGTTATGGTTACTTGGCTGCGCTTAGTCATGTACTACCCATCTATCGAGACTCTAAATTTATAGAATAACTGAAAAGCTCTAGGGAAACGCTGCACAAATACTGCCGTAGCTGCCTAAGCGTCACCGGTGGGATAAAATGTAGCTTTCCACCGTCGGGCTGGAGCGAATGTTACGGATTTACTTCTGGTGGGATGAGCTGGAGCAGTAAAGCTAACCTGAGAAATCAGTGGTTATACTAGGTTCGGTGGACGCTTCATCGTGGCTCGCGCGGAAACATCAACAGACTCTATATGAAAACTAATTGAAGTTGGTACGATCGCAGAGGCATTACCATCTATTTCTTTTCAAATGTAAGCCCCGAATGAATGAACACTGACCACTCACCAAATGCGCATCTTGCTAAATGGGAAAATGCTAGAAACCCTGTGGTGTCGATGTTTAAAGAGTACCCTGCGGGCCATCACATCCCTCCCCATCAACACCAGCGTGGACAGTTAATCTATGCCAGTACAGGTACGATGAGACTGTGTACCCGCGATGAATACTGGTTATTACCTCCGTTTCGTGGCGTATGGATGCCTCCTTATGTAGAACATGAAATGCGCGCCAGCACAGCGGTTTGTTTGCGGACGTTATATGTCAATGTCGAATCGTTCACCTTAAACCTGCCTAATCATCCAGTAGGAATAGGCGTCACTGCCCTTTTACGCGAGCTGCTGATCAGGGCCTCCTCTTTTTCAATCACCTATCATCCTGACAGTTTTGAAGAGCGCTTGTTACGGCTAGCATTAGAAGAGATGAAGCAGGCCTTCGAATGTGGATTAAAACTGCCCATGGGCAGAGATAAGCGTTTGAAAAAGATCTGCGATACGTTGCTGGAAAATCCGGGTGATGTGCGCTCACTGGCAAATTGGGCGAATGAGGTCGGAGCAACGACGCGGACACTATCCCGACTATTTCGCACTGAGACAGGTATTTCTTTTATTCAATGGCGAGAGCAGGTACGCATTGTAAGTGCCATGTCGGGGTTAAGCACCGGGCAACGCGTTAGCCAAGTTGCAGAGCATCTAGGATATGCTTCACAAGGGGCGTTTACCGTTATGTTCAAACGTGTCACGGGTAAATCTCCCCGAGAGTATTTAAACGATCTGTACTGTTCTCAAACAAAGTTGTCTCGCATGGAAGAATAGAATCCGCGTGAGATTGATATTGTTTCTCTACTTCTTGAAATAATCGGTAGAGGAATATGAAACGTTCACTAACGTCACTCACTGACCACTATTACGTTCTGATAATCGCATCTACATTCCTGCAAGGGTCTTCTTTTGTCAGCACGAAGCTCGTCATGGAACAGATGTCGCCGTTATGGGCAGCGTCTGCTCGCTTCCTGGTCGCAGCAGTATCTTTGTCGCCTTTTGTTTTTATCCAAATGCGCAGGCATAAAATAGCTATTAAAGACCTTCCTTGGGTAAAACTGTTAATAATTGGTAGTTTTCAAACAGCCGGCGTCATGTCGCTACTCAACATCGGGCTAACGGCGACTAGCTCATCAATAGCTGCCATTCTTATGGCCAGTAATCCTCTACTGGTGGTTGTCTTAGCATGGCTTATTTTAGGCGAGCGCTCCTCGACGCTTGCCTTATTCGGCTTAGCCTCTGCATTTATTGGAGTGGTTATTTGTATTGGGATCGACGTTGAAGGCTCCCACGGAGTCGGGCGTGGAGAAGTATTTGTGATGCTGGCATCTACCTGCTGGGCCTGTTCTACCGTGTTAAGTAAGAAATTTGCCATGACGCCCTCACCTTGGATAGTCACTTTCTGGCAGATGTTGATTGGCTCCCTGCTGCTTATGGTGATAGCTGCATTCAGCAAACAACCTTTTTCCCTGCCGACGGATACTTACCACTGGGGAATGTTTATGTGGCTAGCAATTCCCGCATCGACTGGGGCTATCGGGCTTTGGTTTGCGGCGTTAAAGATTGGCGGCTCCGTACATACAAGCGGCTTCTTGTTTCTGTGCCCACTGTTTGCCGCCCTGGTTGCATTTATATTGATCGGACAACACCCGGCATGGCACGAAGTGATTGGCGGGGTTTTGGTGGGCGCAGGCCTGTTTCTGATGTCCCGCCAGCGTCAACCAAACCAGCGACAGCAAAAACCAGAACCCCTGTTAGATGCCCGCTAACGTAGCAGCGAGCGCTAACTATTGAGCTAGCTAAGCTTGTCATCACTCCTTTATGGGCACAAATACCGGTGCGCCTTCGACCTCGACCACTGCCAGCCGCTGCTGATAAAGACGTTCTAATCCACTGGGCACCAGCATGCTGTCTCGCGTGCCCCAGCAGGCATCGCCGTTTGGGTAGAGTAGCAAAAGGTGGTCACACCAGCGGGCGGCTAGATTTAAATCGTGCAGGCACATCATCACCGCACTGCCCTGGGCTGCCTGCTGGGCCATCAGTGCCATCACTGCGCTTTGGTGGTGTAGGTCAAGGTGATTGGTGGGTTCGTCAGCCAGCCAGATGCTGGGGGCCTGAGTCAGTACCGTGGCCATCGCCACTCGCTGGCGCTCGCCGCCAGAAAGTGTACTCACCAAACGGTCGCGCAGGTGCGCAACGTCTAACCGTTCAAGCGCTGCCTCGGCCTGGGCATAGTCATCTGCTCCCTCCATTTGCCATGGCGATAGGTAGGGGTGGCGGCCAATCAGCGCGGTTTCCAGCACGGTCGCGGGAAAGCCATCCAAGCGTTCTTGGAATACAACTCCCAACATTTGCGCAACTTGCCGCCTGCTCAGTGTCTCAAGCGGCTGCCCTCCCAATATCACTTGCCCGGAACGCGGCACATTCAGCCCTGCCAAGGTGTGCAGCAGCGTCGTTTTACCTGCACCGTTAGGGCCAAGCACGCCCCATATCTGCCCAGGTTCGATGGCTATATTCAGCGCCGTGCCATCGCTTCTTTCCGGCACGTTGATGATCAGGTCTTGGGTAACCAAACGGCTCATCAGCGGCTCCGGTAAAGCAGAAAGAGAAACGTCGGCACACCTAATAGCGCGGTAATCACTCCTACCGGCAGCTGTTCCGGCGCGATCATTGTGCGCGCCAGTGTATCGGCCAGCATGAGTAGAGTCCCCCCAGCCAGTGCACAGGCCGGTAAGATTAACCGCTGATCATTACCCAGCAATAGGCGCAGCATATGCGGCACTACTAAGCCGACAAAGCCAATGCTACCCGCCGTAGTAACAGCCGTGGCGGTTAGCAAACTGGCGACTATATAAATGCACCACTCAAGTGGCCGGACGGCAACGCCCAGCGCAGCAGCCTGCTGAGGGCCACGGGCCAGCACATTTAAGCTGCGTCCAAGGGGCATCACTACCACGCAGGTAGCCAGTAACAGCAGCAGCGGCGACCAAGGTGCGCGCGCGTAAGAAAGATCACCCATTAGCCAATACAGCATGCCCGGCAACCGCTCCGCAGGGCTCAGTGCCAGCATCAAAGTGATCACCGCGCCCCAGCCTGCCGCAACCACTACGCCGGTAAGCAGTAGCCGCGAAGGGGTCCAACTACCGCTGCCGTGGGCCAAGCCGAAGACTAATAACGTCGAAACTAGCGCACCGCCAAACGCCGAGCCTGAAATCGCCAATCCGCCCAGCCCCCCCAGCATGGCAGCAAGCGCACCAATCGAGGCTCCGCCGGAAAGCCCGAGTACATAAGGGTCTGCAAGAGGATTACGCAGCAGCACTTGCATCAGAGCACCCGCTACTGCCAGCAATCCACCGACAGCAAAAGCCGAAAGTGCTCTTGGCAAGCGCAGCTCCAGCACCATAGTGCGCGCAAGCGCATTGCCCTCGTCCTGGCTGATATAACCAAGATGGCCGAGAACCACTTGCCAAATTTGCCCAGGGGAAAGCTGCGCACTACCAATGCCAAGGGCGATAACTAGCGAAGCCAGTGCCGCCAGCAGCAACAGGCCTAGCGGGAAGCCCAATCGTACTAACATTTAATCGCGCTCGCGTCTTTGTCGGGCAATATCAAGCTTCTCGCAGAGAATTTGGCTGCCTTCCATCAAGCGTGGAGTAGGCCGCTGAATTAAAGAAGGCGGTACAAAAAAGAGATTATCATCGGCAACCGCCGTTAAGTTTGAGTACTGCTCCCAGTGGGTCAACCAATGGCGATTCTCTTCACCCATCCCTCCGGCAACAATAGCTTCAGGGTTTGCCGCCAGGACAGACTCATCATCGATACGTGGCACTAGGCGAGCTTGCTCACCAAATACATTTACACCGCCACAGATCTCGATCACCTGGCCGATAAGATGTGCGTCATTGACACTCATTAACGGCTCATCCCACACTTGATAGAAGGTACGCACCGGCTCCCGATCACGATATCGAGCGGCCAGCTCTGCCATCCTCAACCGGAAATTATCAGCGACCGCTTGACCGTCGCTTTCAGTGCCAGCCAGCCTCGCCAGGCGCTCAATTGCGCTGGCCACTCCCTCAAAATTCCTAGGCTCAATATAGAACACCGGCATACCCAGCGCTTCAAGGGTTTCCAACTGTTCAGCGGGGTTCCCGGTTACCCAGCCGATCACTAAATCAGGCGCCAGCCCTACCAGGGCTTCTAAATCAATGCGCGTGTGACTACCAACAGACGCAACGTCTTTGGCCTCTGGTGGATAATCACTGTAGCTAACCACAGCAACCACCTGATCCCCGGCACCCGCAGCGTAGGTCAGCTCCGTCGCCCCTGGCGAGAGCGTTGCAATGCGTCGGGCGGAAGTGTGCAGACACACTTCACGGCCACGATCATCCACCGCGCAGCGGCTGTGGTCATCTGCCAATACGGCGTTTGAAACCACACCAGTGAGCATTGATAAGCTTAGTATCAATCGACTTAATAACAGTGCGGGGCCAGTGGCCCCACGATGTTTAAAAAATCTCTGATTCGCTTTTTTATTGGCCAAAGTGAACACTTAAAAACCCTGCGCGGCCTGCGTTAATGTAGTCGGCACCATCAAACGAGCGCGTTGTAATGTAATCTTGATCCAACGCGTTTTCCAACGTTACTCGCGCACTCCACAGTGGGGCAAACTGCCAACCTGCACGCAGGTTAACCAGCCCGTAACCGCTTAAGCGGTCTTGATTCTGCGCATCACGATAACGGTGGTTTTGAGCAATCCAGGAGCCGCCCACCGACCAGTCGCCAAGTTCACGGTCTACGTCTAAGCGAAGACTTTGTGAGGCGCGGTTTTGCAGGCGTTTACCGGTTAGACGGTTTTCAGGATCGGTGTAGGTCAGCGCGGCGGCTAGCGTCCAATCGTCGAGCTCAACGCCAGCGGCCAGCTCAGCCCCACGAATACGGGTTTCGGGCACGTTAAACAGCAACCCCTGACCAGCAATCAAGTTGTCGATATCGGTTTGATAGAGTGCCGCATCCCAGAACCAATGGGCGTACTGACCGCGCACGCCCACCTCAATGCTTTCCGAAGTTTCAGACTCTAAGTCGGGATTACCAAAGCCTGGGAAGTAGAGCTGGTTGTAAGTGGGTGCGTTAAAGGCTGTACCGTAGTTGGCACGCAAGGTGTGGTGGCCGTCTAGGTCATAGCCCACGCCTACGCTGCCGGTGACTTCTTCACCGTAAGCTTCATTGTCATCAAAGCGCAAGCTGGCTTGCAGAGTAAACGGCGCAAAATCGAGCAAGGCTTGGGTAAATACCGCCGCGTTGCTACGGCTAGTTTCATCGTAGGCCGTGGTGCTATTAACGCGATCTTCGCTGTATTCAGCGCCTGCAATCAGCTCGTGGGCACCCGCTGTGAAGGTGTTTTCCCAGCGCGCGGTACTCACCTTGGTGTTAAACACTGAGTCACCAAAGCTATTGATGTTATCGCTTTCATCACGAGATTCGCTGAGTGTTAAGCGGCTGCGCCAGTTATCGGTTATCAGCAGCTCGCCATAGATACCCGCCACCTGCTGAACGAAGTCGTTTTCACCGCCATCGTATTCGTTATGACCACGGGCACGGAGCGCCAATACACCCGCTTCTTCACCACTTTCAAAAGTGTGAGAGACCCGCGCTAACGCCGTAGTGTTGTCATAGCCCTTATCGTCGCCATCGCGTCGAATCGGTTGACCATCCGTGGTGAAGTGGCTAGCGGAAAAGCTATAGCGGGTGCCGCCCTCTTTGCCGCTAATACCGGCACTCAGGCGCTGGGTATTAAACGAACCACCACCGACAGAAATGCGCGGTTGCGGACCCTCTTCTTCGCCTTGGGGGGTAAACAACTGAATAACGCCGCCAATCGCGTCGGCACCGTATAGGCTGCCACGCGGACCACGCACAATTTCAGCACGATCAAACATGCGCGGTTCCAGATGCTGCCAGGCAGCCCCACCGCTGGTGGCAGAACGAAGACGAATCCCGTCAATCAACAGGACATTTTGGCCGCTACCGCTGCCGCGAATAAAAACGCTGCTGTTTTTACCAAAGCTGCCATTTGTAGAAACATCCACCCCAGGCTGGCCGCGCAACAGGTCGGTAATACTTACCGGATCTTGACGGCGTAGCGTTGCTTCGTCCAGCACGGTAACCGAGGACAGGCTTTCATTGGCAGTACGTGGAGCAAGTGCGGCGGTAACAACAACGGGGTTTAATGTATTCGCAGCAGGCTGTGCGTTAGATTGGGCTTGAACGGCCATGGGTAATGCGGCCATCGCAAACGCCGCCAGCGTGGCGGTGGAATGAAAACGGTAAGACATGAGGAGATCCCTTGCTCACTGTGCTCACCCGCACAGCGTATTTTTTTGACCGGGCAGAGGGATGATGGGGGGATCGGCAGCCTAAGCTAGCGATATCACCCTGAGCACGCCCTCCGCGTCTCGGCATGTTGTGGTCCTGTAGAACCATGCCTCTTAGGCCGGTCTCCGGGCTGACGAGCGAAAAGCGGATAACAGCATCATGCCTTTCCGAACGACCACCTTCCCATGCGTTAGCACAGTGGCATCTTTAGCCGTTCTTATCTCGATCACCGTTGCGGGGGCAGCGTTGGATTCACAAAAGTGTTCACCAACTTCCCGTTTAACTGATGGCGACAATGGCCATCAGCACCTGAGAGTGCGCGTAAACTAGCAACTTGTTAGGGGCTGGTCAATTTAACCGACTAGGCTTTAAGCGCCTGCACGAGCCCATGTCGTACATGCCAGACCTGCTCGGATTGGGCGGCAGCGTCTTGGCTAAACCAGCCGCTTAAATCACGCAGGCGACGCTGGTCTCGGGCCATGGGGACGATTCCCCGCCCTAACTCATTCATAATGACCACCAGCGTTGCACCGTGGGTTTGTGCGGCAGTGGCCAAGCTTTGCAGATCTCCCCGCCACTGAGCGCGCGACGCATCGCTGCTCACATCCGAGTGCAATACTGCCGCTAACCACTCAAACACACCGTGCAGAACGAGCGGTACATTGGGTTGCATGATGTGGGTCGCTTCGTCTAAACGCTGCCCTGGAGAAAGCCGCCACCAAACAGCGCTGGGAAAGCGTGCTTTTACAACATCGCGCTTACCTGCGCAGGCACCGCCGATGAACAGCTGCATTGCCACTCTCCTTTGCCATCTTCACGTTTTAGATACGTCAGTTGCCAACGTCGTCCTTGTGCTTGATGAACGATGCCTTCCCAAAAACCAATGGTTTCGAAACGACGCCGCAACTCGCGTATTACCCCGCCGTGGGTAACAACCAGCACTTTCTGATAATGATGTTCGCGGGCGTGCGCCGCCACCTCTTCAAGCCAAGCATTTAAACGCTCTCGTAGCTGGCCGGAAGATTCGCCGCCGGGAATTTGCAGCTCACCCACGCTGTCAATCCAAGCGCGATAATGGGGTAAGTCTTTTAGTTCATCGTAAACTTTGCCTTCATAGTCACCAAAATCCAGCTCCCGTAATCGTGGTTCTAGATACAGCGGCATACCCGGCTTTGCCGCCTGCGACCACTCTAGGGTTTGCTGACAGCGGTTTAAATCGCTTGAATAAACAGCGTCAAAGCGCTCTTCCGCCAGTGCATCACGCAATGCCAGCAGCCCCGCTTCTGCATCAGGAAATAGCAGCGGAATATCGCGCTGCCCTTGGTAGCGGCGCTCTAAATTCCAGGCGGTGATACCGTGGCGAACTGCCACCAACTCCACATTAAGACCAGTAGCCAAAGCTCTCCTCCTTCAATGGTGGCACCTACCATATCGCCATTGATGCCGTTAAATAGCCGCAGCAGTGCCTTTCTGGCGATTGCCACCCACACGATCATAATCAATCCCCAGGCAAACCATGCAGGGGACACCGCGCCAAGCAGCACCAACGGCAGCAAGGCATAGCCAACATCACGGGCACTTAGCGACTGCTGCCAGCTCCATGCGAGCCCCTTGCCGTGAGCGCAGGGAGTAAAAATCAGCAGTGCGACACCAGCCAATCGACCCAATGCAGGCACGGCCACCAGCCACCACAGCGGTGCCTGATAAGCCAACAGTGCCCAAAGCAATACGCCCTTCCAGGCCAGCAAAAACAGTAATGCCAGGATGCCGAAACTGCCTATCTGGGCGTCTTTCATGATTTCCCAACGCCGCTCAAGGGGTTGGTTACTGCCTAACGCATCGGCAAGGTCCATTACGCCATCAAGATGCAAACCACCCGAAAGCGCTACCCATAGGCTTAGCAGTAGCAACGCAGTGATTGGCGCAGGTGACGCTATGAAACTTAATAGCAGCGCGCTTAACGCCAGCACGCTGCCAATTAATAACCCTACCAACGGATAAGCGCGAATTGCCCAGCGACGGGTGGCAGGTGTCCATGGACAGGCAACAGGAAGCGGAATTCGGGTTAGAAACTGCAGCGCGAGTATTAGGCCGAACAGCGCATTTTTCATCGTTTCCACTCCATGGCACAGCCCGCGATGACTTCAAGCACTGAGTCAGCTTCCTCCGCTAACCAGCGGTGTAAGCACTGGATAAACTCAACGTAGCGCCAGGTAGCCGGCTGATCAGGAATCAGCTCTTCGTTGAGATCGTTCGATACAATCACCAGTGTTAGCCCCCGCGCTTGTGCATCACGCAGGCAGCGAGCCAGCAGCGCTAGACCTTGCTCATCACTGAATTCTTCATTTGGCTCAGCGCCAAACAGCACTTGCCCTGCCCAGAGAGTTAAACAATCGAGTAGCACCGCGTGGTGATCGGGCACTTGGGCAATCGCTTGGTCAATCGCCAGGGGCGCCTCTAGCGTCACCCATTGGCCTTCCCGGCGTGCCTGGTGGCGCGATACCCGGTCGGCCATTTCGGCGTCGTAAACATTGGCGGTGGCAATGTAATAGCAGCTGGCGCCACCCGCCGCGCTGAGCACACGCTGCTCCGCTACTTGGCTTTTTCCAGAGCGAGCGCCCCCACTAACAAAGACAATCATGCAGCACCTTTAGCAAGCGGTTATTTGCCGACTCATCACGCAGTGCCAAGCGTAACCAACTGCCCTCAAGCCCTTTAAAGCTGTGGGTATGCCTCGCCAATAGCCCTTTATAAAGCATGCGTTCAAACAGGTCTGCGCTGGTCACGCCGCGCTCACGCTGTAAAACACCAGGCCGCACGAGGAAAAAGCAGCTGTGACTGGGCACCACCTCAAGCCCTAGCGCCTGCAACGCCTTGCCCAGACGTGGCTGCTCACTGGCCAGCCACTGCTGGGTGAGCCGTGCAAACTCGCTATCCGCTAACAGCGGTGCCACCAGCTCAGCGGCAAAATGGTTCACACTCCAGGGCGGTTGATGGCGGCTCATGGTGGCTACTATGTTTTCCGCAGCCAGCACGTAGCCTAGGCGCAATCCAGGCAAGGTATAAAACTTGGTCATTGAGCGTAGCAGCACTAAATGACAGTAACGCTTAAGCAGCGGCGTCAACGACTCAACGTCTATCGATAGGTCGATAAACGCTTCATCAACTACCACCTGGGTACCGGTTGTCTGCGTATGCGCTAGTAGCGTCTCTACTGCGTCAATGGGTATCAGCGTGCCAGTCGGGTTATTCGGCCGGCACAGAAACACCACGTCGGCATTTGCTGCCTTCTCTAGCAGGTCGGCCATCTGACAAGCAAAATGCGGCTCGCGCAATACATGCTCGGTCATTTCAATACGGTGGGCAGAACAGGCTCTAGCGTATTCACCAAAGCTGGGAGCCAATAATAAAGCTCGGCCACCGGCATGCAGCGCAGCAGCAAGGAAAATGGCCTCTGCCCCACCATTGGTCAGCAGCACTTGTGCTGGTTGAACACCGTTGTGTGCCGCAATGGCCTGCCGGGCTGAGGCGTAATCCGGCGAGGGATAGCGGCTAAGCCCACCAAGTCGGGTTCCTAACCAGCCTGCCAGCCATTCGGGCGGCCCAAGCGGGTTAAGGTTGGCGCTCACATCGTCAACCACATGATCGGCAGGTAGCCCAAAACGCTTCAGCAGCGCTGCGGCCTGGCCACCATGGCTTGGCCAATCAGCCGCCTCGTGAACAGTGGTTTGACAACTCATAGCCATGAAATCCCCGCGCCTGCCGAGCCCATTAATACGCCCGTTAATACACTCATCAACACGGCCATTAACAAGAAAAACAGCAGCCAAGCACCGTGCATTAATTTAATGGTGGCGTTGATATGCGAACACGTCAGCGTTTCCAGTGGCGAGCCAAGAGTTGCTCGATGAGAAACCGCGCCCTGATAAACATTGGTGCCGCCCAACTGCACACCTAACAAGTTCGCGACCATGGCTTCTGGCCAACCCGCATTAGGGCTTGGGTGACGGGGCGCTTGGCGGCAGGTGGCCAACATGGCCCGGCGCCAATAGAGCGTCGATGATTGCCAGCTGATTAGCCCCCCGGCAACCCACAAACAGAGCGCGGTCAGCCTGGCGGGCAGCCAATTAGCTATATCATCGAGCTTCGCCGAGGCATAGCCGAAGTCGCTATAGCGTTCGTTTTGATAGCCCACCATGGAATCCAGCGTGTTAATTGCTTTATAAGCCAGCGCCAGCGGCGCACCGCCGATAAACGCGAAGAATAGCGGCGAGGTGATGCCATCCACGGTATTTTCTGCAATGGTTTCCACCGCACCACGGGTAATCTCCGCCTCATCCAGCTGCTCGGTATCACGCCCCACCACCATGGAAAGCGCCTTTCGCGCCGATGCTAAATCACCGTTAGCCAGCGGCACGGCAATAGCGCGCCCCGCTTCCGCCAAGCCTTTTATGGCCAGCGTTGTCGCCAGCAACCAAAGCTCAGCAGCTAGCCCAAGCCAAGGGTGCACCCAAGTCAGTAGTTCCAAACTCAGCCAAGCGAAACTAAACGTGCCCAGCACAATGGTGGCGGTGAGTAAAAAGCCTAAGAGCCGACGGCGCTTGTCACTGCCCTGATTCCAGCGCTGCTCAAGTACGCTGATGGCACGCCCAATTATGACTACTGGGTGCGGCAACGAACGCGGGTCACCCACGACTAAGTCGATGACAATCGCCAGTGCAACAATAACGATCCCGCCATACATGAAGTTTCCAGTCATGGCGCACTATTATCGTGAATACCCGCATCGGCAAAAGTGGCCATCTCACTGAGCATCGCGGCGGCGGCCTGCAATAACGGAAACGCCAATGCCGCGCCACTGCCTTCTCCCAGGCGCATTCCCAAGGCTAACAGCGGCGATGCATCAAGTGCCTCAAGAGCCGTGGCATGGCCGGGCTCTTCAGAGCGATGCCCAAAAATCAAATAACCACGCACCGCCGGACATAAACGGCAGGCCGTCAGGGCGGCTACCGTAGCAATAAAGCCATCCACAATGGCAGGCAGTCGGTTGGCCGCCGTGGCCAAATAAGCCCCTGTCATGGCAGCGATCTCTAACCCGCCGAGCTTGATTAGCACCTCCATAGGGTCTTCGGCATTGGCTTGGCGTGCCTTTAGCGCCCGCTCGATCACCGCTACTTTATGGGCCTGCTGGGCACTGTTAATACCGGTGCCAGCGCCCACCAGCTGGGCCACTGGCTTACCGGTTAGCGCCGCCAGCATGGCGCTGCTTGCCGTGGTATTAGCAATACCCATTTCACCAGCAATAATGCATTTCGCTCCGGCCTGAACGGCGCGTTCAACGGCTTCGCAGCCTACCTGTAATGCAGCCAGCGCTTCGTCACGGCTCATGGCATCTTCAAGCACCATATTGGCGGTGCCCGCGCGCACTTTGGCATCAATCACGCCAGGCATTGCCAGCGGTGCCGTAACGCCAACATCCACAACCTCAATCTGGGCACCAATTTGTCTGGCAAAGACATTGATCGCCGCCCCGCCATGGGCAAAGTTAGCCACCATTTGCGCCGTCACTTCTTGTGAAAAGGCCGACACGCCCTCTTCAGCAACCCCGTGATCAGCAGCAAAGACAATGATCGCCGGTGGCGTGATGCTTGGCTGACATTCACCAGTGATCTCACTAAGCGTAACGGCCAATGCCTCTAACTGGCCGAGGCTGCCCGGCGGCTTAGTGAGCGTATCAATATAGCGAAGCGTTAATGCGCCAGTGTGGCTATCAAGTGGCGTGACTTGGTTAACGATGGGATGCATAGCAGCTCCAGGGCAGCAATCGAATTCATTTTGCGCCAGATGGTAGCAAAAGCGCGGCTGCTATACTTGCGCTTTAAGCTGCTTCAACACGCAACAGCTCCTTCCGGGGATGGATTGCCCTGTTAGCGGTAATGTTCATAAAAGCATCATCATTTACGACGATAGTTGCTATTAATCAGGGGTAATAAAACTACAAATATGGTTTTTATTGCCGTAAAGTCTCTTATATCGACACAAAAAGATGTAAAATAACTACAAACTTGACTCACCGTCTCTACCATGCAGAGGTCTCTATGCCGAGCTCAACACCCGCTACTTTAAATCCTACCGTTGCTGAGGTTACCCAACGCATTCGTGAGCGCTCTGCTGAGCGGCGTGCTCTCTATGAGCAACGCATGGCGGACCAGCATAAGCGTGGTGTGCACCGTGCAGAGCTATCCTGCGGTAACCTGGCCCACGGCTTTGCCGCGTGTAGCCCCCAAGAGAAAGACTCCCTGAAGCTAATGAACAGCGCCAACTTGGGGATCATTTCTTCTTACAACGATATGCTGTCGGCCCACCAGCCGTTTGAAACCTTTCCGGAAACCATCAAAGCCGCTGCTAGCGCCATGGGCTCAACCGCCCAGTTTGCCGGTGGTGTTCCTGCCATGTGTGATGGAGTTACCCAAGGGCAACCGGGCATGGAACTGTCGCTGTTTTCCCGCGACGTGATTGCGATGGCTGCTGCGGTTGGGCTTTCACACAACATGTTTGATGCTGCCCTTTATCTGGGCGTGTGCGACAAGATTATCCCTGGTCTGTTTATCGCAGCGGCACGCTTTGGTCACCTGCCTGCTATGTTCGTACCCGCTGGCCCAATGCCCAGCGGCCTACCGAACAAAGAGAAAGCGCGCATCCGTCAGCTATACGCAGAAGGCAAAGTGGGCCGCGAAGAGCTGCTGCAAGCGGAGTCTGACTCCTATCACAGCCCTGGCACCTGCACCTTCTACGGCACAGCCAACTCAAACCAGCTGATGATGGAAGTGATGGGGCTTCACCTGCCAGGCACCTCGTTTGTGAATCCAGGCACGGAAATGCGCGAAGCCTTGACCCGCTACGCGACCGAACAGGCTATTCGCAATACCGAACCTGGCGGCGACTACCGCCCTTTCTATAAGCAGATCGACGAACGCGCCATCGTCAATGCGGTGGTAGGTTTGTTGGCATCTGGCGGTTCAACCAACCATACGATGCATTTGATTGCCATGGCCGCTGCGTCGGGCATTACGCTGAACTGGGACGACTTCACAGATCTCTCCGCCGTAACGCCCAGCCTGATGCAGGTATACCCTAACGGCCAAGCAGACATTAACCACTTCCAGGCGGCAGGCGGCATGAGTTACCTGTTCCGCGAACTGCTGGGCGCTGGCTTGTTGCACGGCGATATCCCGACGGTGTTCGGCACCGACCTGACTGCCTACACACAAGAGCCCTTCCTGGAAAATGGCAAAGTGGTTTGGCGCGAAGGTCCAGAAAGCAGCTTAGATGAAAACGTTTTACGCCCAGTCGCTACCCCCTTCGCAGCGACTGGCGGCCTAACGGTAATGAAAGGCAACCTGGGACGCGGCGTAATCAAAGTATCCGCCGTTGCCGACGAACATCGTGTAGTAGAAGCACCGGTGAAAATCTTCGCCGACCAGAACGAAATGAAGGCTGCGTTTGAGTCCGGCGACTTAGATCGCGATGTCATCGTTGTAGTGCGCTTCCAGGGGCCAAAAGCCAATGGCATGCCGGAACTTCACAAACTGACGCCGTTCCTGGGCGTACTGCAGGACCGTGGTTTCAAAGTGGCACTGGTGACCGATGGCCGTATGTCTGGCGCGTCGGGTAAAGTGCCCGCAGCGATTCATATCAGCCCAGAAGCACTGGACGGTGGCCCGCTATCGAAACTGCGCGACGGCGACATTGTGCGTCTGGACGCCAACGCAGGTACGCTGGAAGCCAAAGTAGAGGCGGCTACCTGGGCCGATCGTGAGCGCGTAGTGGCGAATTTGGACCACTACCACGTTGGCCTAGGCCGCGAACTGTTTAGCGGCTTCCGCCACCTAGCCATGCGTGGTGAAGAAGGCGCAGGCTCGCTGGGCGGCTTTGAAGCCGATGATCTCGCTCGCCAACAGGGCCAGATTCTTCAAGAGGATGCCTAATGCGACCGGCCTTAATTGGTGATATTGGCGGTACCAATGCCCGCCTGGCGCTCGTCACGCCAGGTGAGGTGACGCCCCACGATATTATTAATCTTCCCTGCGCGGACTACCCTGGGGTTATCGACGCGATTCAGGACTACCTGGAGCGCGTGGGCGCCACGGGTGAAAATGCACCGGTGGAAGCCTGCTTGGCGTTTGCCTGCCCGGTTCACGCCGAGCGGGTCAAGATGACCAATAATCACTGGGATTTTATGAAAAGCGATGTTCAGCAGACGCTGAACCTATCGCTGTTTAAAGTGATTAATGACTTTACCGCACAGGCACTGGGCGTACCCCATGTGGACACCGACAACCTGGTGGAAGTGCAAGCAGGTGTGGCTCAGTCTCACTCTACCCGCTTGGTGATTGGCCCCGGCACAGGCCTGGGCGTTGCTGGCGTTTTTCCCGGCCAACACGCCTGGATACCGCTTCCCACCGAGGGCGGCCACGTCACGTTCGCCCCCACTGACAGCACCGAGCGGGCGCTGCTGGATGTTTTTCTACAGCGCTACCAACGGGTCAGCGTAGAACGTATTTTATGCGGCCAGGGCTTACTGGAGCTGTATCAGGCCCATTGTGCTCTGAACGAGCAAACGCCTAGCTGCACGACGCCAGCCGAAGTTACCCAAGCCGCCAATCAGGGTGACTCTATCGCCACCGCCAGCCTGCTGCGCTTTTTAAAAATCCTCGGCGATGTATGCGGCGACGCGACCCTAACAATGGGCGCAAGAGGCGGCGTTTATCTATGCGGCGGGATTTTACCGCGCCTACTGGAGTGGCTACCCAAATCCGAACTGCGTGATAGCTTTGCGAACAAAGGCCGGATGGGCGCGTATAACGCCGATATTCCCGTGTGGATTGTGACTCACCCGTGGACAGGGTTGCTCGGCGCCGCCGAAGCGCTGCATAACGAAGAAGTCTTTTAACTTATTAGGAATGTCCATGCCTGCTCACACCTTCGATGTGCCTTTTGTTCTCGGCATGATGCGCCTGCATGAAGCACCAGAGATGCGCCAGGCGAGCTATCTCGCAGATTGGATCGAAGCCCGTATCGAGCAGGGGTTGCACTGGTTCGACCATGCCGACATTTACGGGAACGGTGCGTGCGAGACGCTGTTTGGTCACGCGCTAAACACGCGCCCCGGACTGTCAAAACGGCTTAAGGTGGTGACAAAAGCGAGCATCGCCAACGATAACCCAACCCACGGCTCTGGCAAGGTGAAACACTACAACGCCAGCCCGGATTATCTAAGCCGCGCCATTGACAATGCACTTAACCGCCTTGGCGTCGAGCGGCTAGATCACTTTTTAATTCATCGCCCTGACTTATTAATGAACGCAGAAGCAACTGGCCGTGCCCTTGATGACGCTATCGATGCAGGCAAAATTGGCGCTGCGGGCATTTCTAACCATTTGCCAAGTCAGTGGCGTAGGCTGCAAAACGCCATGCACCACCCTTTACGTGCCAACCAAATCGAACTTTCCATTAGCCATAACGCCCCCCTGTTTGATGGTAGCTTTGATGATCTATGCGCCGACGGCCATTGGCCGATGGCTTGGTCACCGCTAGCGGGCGGCACACTAATGCAAGGCGACGTCGGTAACGTTCTTAACCGCGTAGCTCGAGAGCAAAACGGCACCCCTAACGCGTTAGCGCTGGCTTGGCTGCGATCACTGCCTAGTCGGCCGATTCCCGTTGTGGGCAGTGTGAAGCCTGAGCGTATTGCTGACATGCTCGACGGGCCTGAGACGTTCTCAAGAGAGACATGGTACGAGCTATTAGAGGCCGCGCGAGGCCACTGCGTCGCGTAACCCCTTCATCAATTAATAATATAATGACAAGGAATGACTTATGACGCCGGTGATTGCTTTCGGTGAAGCCTTGGTTGATATGTTGTCCAGCCGCTTAGGCAATGACACTGGCCAAGAAACCTTCACGCCATACGCGGGCGGCGCGCCTGCTAACGTCGCGGTTGCCTGTGCCCGACTTAACGTACCCAGCCAGTTTTTAGGCATGGTGGGTGACGATACGTTTGGCCACTTCCTGATTCGTGAGCTGAAAAGCCATGGCGTAGATACTCAGGGTGTGGTGTTGACCAAAGAGGCACGCACCGCGCTGGCGTTTGTTTCCCGGGACAGCAGCGGCGAGCGCACGTTTGATTTTTATCGCCCACCGGCGGCCGACCTGCTTTATCGCCTAGAGCACCTGCCCCACGGCGTGTTTGAACAACCAGCGATTGTTCACTTATGCAGCAACAGCTTGACTGACCCTGAGATTGCCGATACCACTTTAGCGATTGCCGCTATGGCAAAGCGCGCGGGCTGTTTAGTCAGCGTGGATGCCAACCTCCGCCACAATCTGTGGACCGAAGGGTCAGCCGACCTCTGGCTGGTAACCGAGCTATTGGATAGCGCCGATCTCGTTAAAGTCTCACTGGAGGAGCTTGATTATCTTCGTGGCGGGCATTCTCAGGAAGCGTGGCTATCTCAGCGACTAGCCGCCGGGGTAAAAGTAATTTTAATCACCGACGGCCCTAACAAGGTGGTGCTGAAAGGTGTTGGCCTTGACCACACCATCACGCCACCTAAAGTGACCGCTGTTGACACCACGGCTGGCGGTGATGCGTTTATTGGCGGTCTGCTGGCTGAGCTTTCACGGCACGGCATTGATGAGAACTGGTACCAGGACAGTGCCTTTCTAATCCGCGCGGTGGATATTGCCTGCCGCTGTGGTGCTCACGCAGTAACACGCCCAGGCGCCTACGCCGCACTGCCGACCCATAGTGATATTGAAGCGCTAAGAAATACGTAACGTCTGTAGCAAAAAAGGGCGTGCAACAGCACGCCCTTAACTATGGAAGGTCTGAATAACTGCCGATATTCATCAACGCTTACTTGAGCCGACAAAAAATCGAAAATTCAGACACTCTTCTCCCTTTCTTTGTGTATTTTTGCTCCTTTCCCGCTCATTGAGCGGGAAAGGAGCGCAATCGCCTTATTCCCATAGGTATTTCTCACTGATCAGCAGGTTGCTGAACGCCGCCAGCAAGTGCAGGCGCTGAGTGTTTTTGGCCAGTCCACGATAGCGAGCCTTGCCATAACCAAAAACTTGTTTGATGTACCGAAAGGGGTGCTCCACCTTGGCACGGATACTGGCTTTGATGTTTTCGACTTTCTGTCGCCTGGCATCTAGCTTCTTGCGGGTGCCAGGCCGTTTGGCAATATACCAAGAGATATCGTTGCGGTGCTTGTGCTCGTCGCGTTTTTGAATACCCAGGTAACCGGCATCACCGAAGACGCGTTGCTCTTCACCGTGAAGGAGCTTATCGGCAGGCACAATGTCATGGACATTGGCAGCCGTGGTCTCGATGCTGTGAATCAACCCAAGCTTATCGTCGACACCTATATGCATTTTCATGCCAAAGTGCCAAGAGCTACCTTTTTTAGTCTGGTGCATTTCCGGATCGCGCTCGCCTTTTTTGTTTTTGGTGGAACTAGGCGCAGAGATGATAGTGGCATCGACAATGCTCCCTTCGCGCAGCATCAGGCCATTTTTCTCTAGGTGGTTGTTCACTTCCTGGAACAGCACCTTGCCAAGGCCGTGGTGTTCCAGAAAATGGCGAAACTTGAGAATCGTGGTTTCGTCCGGCAATCGGTCTAGTTTCAAACCGGCGAATTGGCGCATGGACTCGATCTCGTAGAGGGCGTCTTCCATGGCCGGATCGCTCAGGTTGTAAAACAACTGCATGCAATGGACGCGGAGCATGGCAGACAACGGATACGGAGGCCGCCCGCTCTCGCCCTTGGGGTAATAACGGGCTA
>NZ_JABUZD010000075.1:0-33023 GCF_014897875.1 Halomonas sp. 3A7M | reverse complement strand
AGTAGGTCATCGTCAGGCACTTATTTAACAAAGAACCCAGCCAACCGGCTGGGTTTTTTGTTTGCGCGGAAGAAAATCAATTAGGGACGTTCCCAAGTCACTGCACCGTCATTCCCGAGTGGGGTTATCGGGAATCCACCTTGACCTTGGCCTGCAACAGCCCGAAACCTCAGGCCAACATGGATTCCCGCTAAGGGCCTGCGGGAATGACGAGGCGGCGCGGAGGGCTGGGTGGCGTCATCGCCAGGTACTTATTAAACAAAGAATCCAGCCCATTGGCTGGATTTTTTGTGTGTGAAAGAAAGTCACTTAGCTGGCAGCAAAAAAAATTTACGAATTTATTCAATTATATAGTTAGTGATTGCGTAACAATCCTTCAAACTTCCCATCATCTCTCCAGTAGACCCAGTGGATCAAATACTTCACTATCAAGATTCTAACAACAGTGTTTGTGCCAGGGTTTATGTCATCGAGTGTGTGTCAGAGCTAGCAGAGCGATATGCGTATTTCTATCTGTTTCTCAGACTCTGGTGATAAGTGGCTTCGCTTAACAATTGAATAATACGCCATTGCTTGGGAGCAGGTGTTATGTTGGATTGGACGTCTGGATACATAGCGGATATTAATTATACTTATGGGTATTATACTGAACTTAATCCTTTGCGAATTGCGCTAGGATTTATCAACGCCGGTATTCGGCCGCCAAACGTTATTAATGCCTGTGAACTGGGGTTTGGTCAGGGCATTAGCACCAACATTCATGCGGCTGCTTCACAAATCAATTGGTACGGGACAGATTTTAATCCCCATCAAGCAGCCTTTGCGCAGGAGTTATCATCTATTAGCGGTGCTAATGCAAAGCTACATGATGATGCATTTGATGAATTTTGCCAGCGTGATGACCTACCTGAATTCGACTATATCGGCCTTCACGGCATATGGAGCTGGATTTCGGATGAAAACCGCGCAGTGATTGTCGATTTTATTCGCCGTAAGCTGAAGGTGGGAGGTGTGCTGTACATTAGCTACAACACACAACCAGGATGGGCAGCCATGGTGCCTATGCGTGACCTATTAGCCGAGCACGCGGACCTTATGAGTGCTCAGGGGGCGGGCACCATTTCGAGAATTGAAGACGCGATCACGTTTGCCGAGCAGCTGGTGGCCGTGAACCCAGAGTACTGTAATGCTAACCCCCAGATTAAGAATCGCTTAGCGAAAATTAAACAAGATAATAAAAATTACATAGCTCATGAATACTTTAACCGCGATTGGGAGCCGATGGCATTTGCTAAAATGGCACGCTGGCTAGAACCCGCCAAGATGGATTGGGCTTGCAGTGCGCGATATGTAGATGCCATTGAAAGTATTTAGTTAACCAATGAGCAACAGGCCTTAATTAATAACATTCCTAACCCGCTATTTCGCCAGTCGGTGCGTGATTTTTGTGAGAACCGTCAGTTTCGTACCGATTATTGGGTAAAAGGGGCGCGCCGCTTAAGTGGGCTTGATAAAGATGAAATGCTAGATGGTCTTCGCGTGATTATGGGAGTGCCACGTAAAGATGTGCAGCTAAAAATCGCAGGGCGACTGGGTAATTTTGACTTGCCTAGCAATATTTATACGCCGCTGCTAGATGCGCTTTCATCCTATCAACCGGTATTTGTATCCGAACTTTGGCAGGTTGCAAAAGAGCATGGAGTGGGGCGTCCTGCATTGAACAGTGCAATTGCCATACTGGCATCAAAGGGTATTATTTTGCCTGCCCAGTCCGACGATGATATTTCTAAAGTAGCGTCCAAGACTGGTCGACTAAATCGTTTTTTAATGAGCCAGTCAAGAAGCACGACTGAGTTGAGTTATCTCGCAAGCCCGGTGACGGGAGGTGGTGTCGCTGTATCGCTGTTCCATCAGTTTTTCCTGCTTGCCACGTTAGAGGGCGGCGAGGACGCTAAAACGTTAGCTAGTTTTGCATGGCGTATTTTGGCGTCTCAAAACAAATGCCTGCTTAAAGAGGGCAAGCCAGTTTCAGATGAAAATGAGAATTTGGCTGAGCTTGAGCGTCAGGCTGGTGATTTTCTAGACGCGCGGTTGCCCCTCTACCGAGCGTTAAAAATTATCTGATCAATGGGGCGTGCCACTGCCATATAACATGTGTGTAGCGACGTTTGCCGCTGCACGCATGTCTTGAGGTTGAAGGCGGTTATCTTGCTTGGATTTATGTCAAAATGTTGCTCTCACGGAGGAACGCTATGACACAGATGCAATGGGACCAGTTATTATCCCCTCAACGCCTTCACGATAAACGCCCTGGCGGTGTGCGTGAAGCAACCCATGAAATCGGGCGAAGTCCTTTTCATAAAGATCATGATCGTATCGTTTTCTCGGGCTCCTTCCGGCGTTTGGGTCGGAAAACGCAAGTGCATCCACTGACTGAAAATGATCATATCCATACGCGCTTGACCCATTCACTGGAAGTCGGCTGCGTTGGTCGCTCGCTAGGTATGATTGTGGGCGAGTTACTAAGGGACCGCCTGCCTGGCTGGATCACACCCGCTGACTTAGGGGTGATCGTTCAGACAGCGTGCTTAGGGCATGATATTGGCAACCCCCCTTTTGGTCATGCCGGTGAATATGCAATTCGTGATTGGTTTCGGCGTGCTCAACAAAGTGGCTTGCTAGATGGCTTGTCTGATGCAGAGCGTGATGACTTACTGACCTACGAAGGCAATGCCCAAGGCTTCCGTGTTATTACCCAAATTGAGTACAACCAGTTTAATGGTGGCATGCGGTTATCTGCCGCTACGTTAGGTACTCTGCTTAAATACCCCTGGACAGTACGCTACAGCGGGCGTGCTGGTAAATTCGGTTGTTACCAGTCTGAACAGGCGCTGTTAAAAGAAGTGGCTGAGGCTGTCGGGCTTCTTGCCCAAGGAGATCAGCGTTGGTGTCGTCACCCGCTTGCCTGGCTTGTCGAAGCGGCTGATGATATCTGCTACGCCCTGCTTGATTTAGAAGATGGCTTAGAGATGGGGATTCTTCGCTATGAGGAAGTGGTCGAGATACTGCGTCAGATCGCGGGCGAATTCCCTCCAGAATACGCTGAGATGGAGAGGCGGAAAGTATCTCAGCGGCGTCGAATTGCGTTACTGCGCGGTGCCGCTATGGAACGCGCGGTGAATGATGTGGGGGCGGTTTTTGTGCAGCATGAGCAAGCGTTGCTCAGCGGAACGTTAGGTCAGGATTTATTGGAGCTGTGTCATCCTGACCTGGGGTGGGGCGTTCAAGCGGCAAAGCAGTTAGCTCGTGAGCGCATTTTTCAAAATGAGCGCAAAGCCAAACTTGAAATTGGTGCCTATACAACGCTAGGGATTTTATTAGAAGCATTTATTGGTGCTGCTAATGAACTACATCACACAGGGCATAGCTCATTCAAGCACCAGCGCGTGCTGGCGTTGATTGGTGAAAACACGCCATTGCCGTCCTGGACGCTCTACGATAGCTATCGGCGCATGCTGGATTTTATTGGTGGCATGACCGATCACTATGCTGTTGATCTTGCGCAAGAAATGGGAGGGCGCTTGCGCGGTAATTAACCTTCTATACGGAGGGTTGACGCAGGTGCTTGAGCTCCATAAGGCGTGCACGTTCAATGAGTAGATGAATCACTTTATCGTGAATGGCATCGCTCATCTGGCCAGGGGTGAGCTCGGTTAGTTGACGCGACAGCTGCTCACCGCTAACGACTAATATATCGGGGGCAGCTTCGCTAGTATCAACGTCCCAACCCGGCAAAACCAATACACCTTGTACCGGCACAGGAACACCACAACGACGCTCAAGCCATTGCGTCAGCCAGCTAACACCCTGACGTGTTTTGTGCAGAGGGCGGCGTTCTTGCCAGTGAGGAAAACGTAGCCGCTCACGTTCAACGGCTACGCTATTTAGCTCCTTACCATTGCTACCAATCGCTAATGCTCGTGCACGTGTTTCTACCACGAAAACGCCATGTGGTGTGACAACGACATGGTCAATAGTAAAGCTATCGGTGGGGACGTCGTGAAACACATAATAAGGGTGGGCTTCTGGCCTCACCATGCGTTCAAGTTCTTGGCCAACGGCTAATTCACAAGCTAAACCGAGTTTAAGACGGCGAATGCGCTGGTAATCGCGCACAAGTAACAGTGAAAAAGCCAGTACTAACAGCGTGCTAAGTAAGCCATATAATGCCCACTCCAACCAGTCTTGCTTCTCCACAAACAGCATACGGCCCATGCCATACACCAGCGGGGCAAGGCTAATAATGGGACCGAGCGCACCATTTAAAAACAGGCTAGAAAAAGCTTGGTCAAGGCGGTGCCGCAGAGCTTGACCGGGTTCACGCAAGGGAGCATTAAAGGGAGACTGAACGCGTGCATCGTGAAGGCTACGCAGCGCCAAGACAATGCCACCCATGGCCGCCATGGGAAACAGAAAAATGAGTGGTAGCAGGTATTCTAACCAATTCATTGCAGTGCCTTGCCCTTTAGTGCTTTGCCTCAAGACAGAGCGCTATCACAGAAGTGTGTCAACCACCTGCTAATTTAACTTGGTAGCCTAACGATGTTAATGCTTGCTGTAACGTTTCCCGGTGATCGCCCTGAATTTCGATAATGCCATCTTTTACAGCACCACCGGTGCCACAGCGTTTCTTCAGTGTCTTAGCAAGCGTTTTCAACTCCGCATTGGAAAGCGGTATGCCGCTAATCGTGGTGACTCCTTTTCCCTTGCGACCACTGGTTTCACGTCGGATTCGTACAATTCCGTCTAAATTAGCAATGCGCGCTTGCTCGCTGGTATCTGCGCAGCGGCATTGGTCGATAGACTCGCGACAGCTTGGGCAAGTCTTGCCTTGTTCTGTTGAATACACAAGGCCGCCGAGCTGATCACGTAATGAAGCCATACTTATTTCTCTATTGAATGTTGAGGCACTGGTATCTGCCACTTTTCATGAGTAAGGCGCTCGACGACGACAGGAAGCTGATACATGTTACTGATCATAATAGCGCCTTCAGGTGTCGTTTCAGCGTCTGGGTAACGATTCAAGTGAATGACGGTCATGCCAGCTTGTAGTGCTGCCCTTACGCCAACGAGTGCGTCGTCGATGGCAATACAGTCACTTGCTGAAAAACCCATGATACTAGCTGCATGAAGGTGAAGACAGGGTTCTGGTTTCCAGCAGTTAGCCGTATAACCGCTGAACAAACGCTTCCCAAAGTAGCTGGCGAGGCCGGTTGCTTGTAAAGCAGTATGAATTTTGCTTTCTGGGCCATTAGATACAACCGCACTCGGGTAATTACTCAATACTTCAAGTGATTCATGGACGCCAGGAATTGCCTTCAGCTCGCTTGATAAACGATTAGCTAAGTTGGTTCGCATCGCCTGCTCCATGCTAGCTAATTGAGCTTCATCGACACTACCGTAACGCTGCTGTAACTCTGCCACAATTCGTCGAAAACGGGCACCTCGAAACTCGCCGAGATAATCGGTGGATTTAAAGGGTAAGCCTACCGAATTTAGACCGATAGCCATTTCTTCCGCTAGAAGTGGCTCGCTATCAACGAGGGTGCCATCACAGTCAAACAGCAAAAGTGGAAGCGGCATTGTCATTCCTTGCAACGTCTTTCGCGCTGCCCGTGTTAGTTTAAGCCGACCATACTGCTATTGAACGGGATTTTTAGCTCTTTGTGAACACTGTTTGATAATTTTTTACAGGTTTATATCTAGGGGCCCAAGGAAAGGGCTGAGTGATAGCCTCATTGCAGGGGCAGGAAGGGCTTTTTAAAGCAACAGCACTGATGGGTAGCCATGTTTAGACTAAGCTTTGATAACCACAAAAAAGGAGAGCTTCGATGCGATTTACACCTTGGGTGTTTTCAATTGCTTTCTGTACATCCCTACTGATGGCAGGGCAAGCGCAAGCCGAAACGTCAGATTCAGATAATACGCAGCACGACGCATTAGACGATGCGGCATTAGAGGAGAAGTACGGTATCAAGGCAGGAGCAGTTCAGCGAGATGAGCCCACTTCCAACGACGCTGAGGAAACCAGCGGCGATGAAAGTAACCATGCTGATAATGCAGAAGATACACAGGGAGGCACGGGAGGTACTGGTAGTGCCGAGGATGCAACCGAAAGCGGCGAGGGTGAGCAGAGCAACAACGATAATGAGTAGTGCTTTTAGCGTGTTAAGCGTCGCGAATTAGCGCTGCGCTGCAATAAAATAAGGCGACCAATCGGCCGCCTTAAGGGGAATGCGTGAAGAGAACGTTACTTCACTTTCGGTGCCAGCTCGCCGCGCTCGTAACGCTGGAACATTACTTCTAAGTTGACGGGTTTAATTTTGCTCGCATTACCAGCAGTGCCGAAAGCTTCATAGCGTGCAATACACAGGTCACGCATGGCGGTCACGGTTTCTTTAAGGAATTTACGCGGGTCGAACTCGGAAGGGTTCTGGGCCATAAAGCGGCGGACTGCACCCGTAGAAGCAAGACGTAAATCGGTGTCGATGTTGACTTTACGAACACCGTGTTTAATGCCTTCGATGATCTCTTCGACCGGTACACCATACGTTTCCGGAATTTGACCACCATACTGGTTAATCACTTCCAGCCACTCTTGTGGCACGGATGATGAACCGTGCATTACCAGATGCGTGTCGGGAATGCGCGCATGGATCTCTTTAATGCGTTGGATCGACAGGGTGTCGCCAGTGGGTGGCTTGGTAAATTTATAAGCCCCGTGGCTGGTACCAATGGCGATAGCCAGCGCATCCACGTGGGTTGCTTTGACAAACTCAGCGGCTTCTTCAGGGTCGGTGAGCATCTGTTCCATGTCCAGCTTGCCCTCGGCACCAATGCCGTCTTCTTCGCCAGCCATGCCCGTCTCTAAGCTGCCTAGGCAGCCTAGCTCGCCTTCAACGGAGACACCACAAGCATGCGCCATTTCTACGGCACGGCGAGTGACATCGACGTTGTAGTCATAGTCCATCGGTGTTTTACCGTCTTCACCCAAAGAGCCGTCCATCATTACTGAGGAGAAGCCGAGTTGAATGGAGCGCTGGCAAACAGCAGGGCTAGTACCGTGGTCCTGATGCATCACGACTGGAATATGCGGGAACTCTTCAACTGCTGCCAAGATCAGGTGGCGCAGGAAGGGGGCACCAGCATATTTCCGCGCGCCAGCAGAGGCTTGCACGATAACCGGCGAGTCAGTGGTGTCAGCAGCTTCCATGATGGCGCGCATCTGCTCAAGGTTATTAACGTTGAATGCTGGAATGCCGTAGCCATATTCGGCTGCGTGGTCGAGCATTTGGCGCATGCTGATCAAAGCCATGGGATCACCTTAGTTGGGTTGTATGTATGTACAAAGGCAGTGAGCGTGCCATTTGTTTAAAGATTTAACCGCGCTGAGCGGCAGCCTCGAGTGCGGCGACGGCAGGCAACTGCTTGCCTTCAACGTACTCAAGAAATGCGCCACCGCCAGTAGAGATATAGGAAACGCGGTCAGCAATGGCATATTTATCAATCGCTGCTAACGTATCACCGCCCCCAGCAATTGAGAAAGCGCTACTGTCGGCAATCGCCTGAGAAAGCACTTCGGTTCCTTTACCAAACTGATCAATTTCAAATACACCGACAGGGCCATTCCACAAAATAGTGCCTGCATTTTTCAGTAAGCTGGCTAAGTAGCTAGCGGTGTCGGGACCGATATCCAGAATCATTTCGTTATCGGCGACCTGATCAACTGGCTTGATGACAGCTTCTGCGGAATCAGAAAACTCAGTGGCAACGACGACATCCGTCGGTAACGGAATGGCTACTTTTTCCATGAGTGCTTTTGCCTGGCCGATCAAATCTGCCTCAAAGAGCGATTTGCCAACATTATAGCCTGCCGCAGCGATAAACGTGTTGGCGATACCACCACCAACAATCAGTTGGTCGCATTTGTCTGAAAGGGCGGTGAGTACGTCTAACTTGGTGGATACTTTAGAGCCGCCTACAATGGCTGTCATGGGGCGCGCCGGGTTTGCCAACGCTTTTTCAAGCGCATCAAGCTCTTGGGCAAGCAGCGGTCCTGCGCACGCCTGTGGCGCAAAGCGCGCCACGCCGTGAGTAGAGGCCTGCGCACGATGAGCCGTACCGAAGGCATCCATTACAAAAACGTCGCATAACGCTGCGTATTGCTTGGAAAGCTGTTCGTCGTCCTTTTTCTCACCGTTGTTAAAGCGCACGTTCTCTAGCAGCACAACATCGCCGTTAGCCAATGTTGGCGCTGTCTCGAGATAATCGCTGATCAGCGTAACGGGGCGGCTAAGCAACTCGCCTAAGCGCTCAGCGACGGGTGCGAGTGAAAATTCTTCAGCAGGCTCACCTTCAGTAGGACGGCCTAAGTGACTCATTAGCATCACTTTTGCACCTGCTTGAGCTGCTGCCTGAATGGTTGGCAGCGCCGCGCGAAGACGAGCGTCACTGGAAACACGTCCATGCTTGATCGGTACGTTAAGGTCTTCACGAATCAGCACGCGCTGCCCTTCCAGGGGCAGGTCGGTCATTTTTTGCACGTTCATGTGAGCGGTTTCCTCGTGTTCAAGCAGATGAAAAGACATGATGCAGGCCTAGCGAGCGTTGCTTTTGGAAAGCGATGCCAGCCGCTGGGTGATATCCAGCATACGATTGGCAAAGCCCCATTCATTATCAAACCAACACAGCAGCTTAATTAAGCGTGTCCCCGCGACCCGTGTTTGCGTGGCGTCTAGGATGCCAGAGCGTGGATCATGATTAAAATCTATCGATGCCATGGGGGCTTCGGTATAGCCTAATACGCCAGCTAAGCGCTGCTGACTGGCGGATCGTAGTAAGTCGTTAACGTGCTCGGCGCTCGTATCACGACGCACAGTCAATGCGGCATCCATCGCAGAGACATTAATGGTGGGTACGCGCACGTGCAGGCATTCAAAACGACCGGACAGACTTGGCATCAGGCGACTGATCCCGACGGCCAACCCCGTGTCTACGGGGACAATTGACTGCATGGCCGAGCGTGTCAGGCGCAGATCCGTTTGATGATAAGCATCAATGACGGGCTGGTCGTTCATGGCCGAGTGAATAGTGGTGGTAACGCCGTGTTCAAGCCCTAGTGCTTCGTCCAGTACGGTGAGTAACGGGACAAGGCAGTTGGTGGTGCATGAGGCTGCTGAGAGAATGCGGTGGGAGAGTGTGAGCTCATGTTCGTTGATGCCCCACACAATCGTCGTATCCACATCGCTTTCGGCGGGTTGAGAAAACAGCAGTCGCTTAGCGCCAGCGGCTAAATGCTGCTCCGCTGTCGCACGATCCTTGAAACTACCAGAGCATTCCAGAACTAAATCAATATCTAGTGCTGCCCAGGGCAGAGCCTGCGGGTCACGCTCGCAAAGAACGTGTATGCGCTGGCCATTGATAAGCAGGCATTCACCGTCATTGTCTACTTCGCCAGGGAAACGACCATGGGTCGTATCGTAGCGAGTAAGGTAGGTAATCGTCGCAAGATCAGATAGCTCATTGATGGCGACCACTTCAATTTCTGGGTGGTTGCGCTCAACCAACGCTCTTAACACGCATTGGCCAATGCGTCCGTAACCATTAATGGCAATTCGATATGTCGAGTTTGCATTAGCCATGTCGCGAAGCGGCTCTCAAAAAATTGCTCAATGATAGCGTATTTCAACTGAGTTTGTTTTTCAGCTGACCGTGCCGATCAGCCGCCAGGCGAGTGGCAGCAACAGGGCGGTAAAAATACCGGTTAAACTCATGCCTAACGAGGCAAACGCGCCAGCCGTTGGGCTCAGTTCAAAGGCTCGCACAGTGCCAATGGCATGGCCATTGAGACCCAGTGCGAAACCAATAATGCGTTCATCGTTAATTTTTAGCAGCCGGGCAACGACACTCACGAAGGGAATGGTAACCACTCCTGTCACTAACAGCGCCCCCATTAGTAACGCTACGTTGCCGCCGAGCTGTTCAGTAATGCCGATGGCGATTGGCGCGGTGACTGATTTAGCGGCGAGTGACGCCAAAATAGTGGGACTAGCCCCCATTAGCCAAGCAATGCCGATTGCGTAGCAGGCCGCTAGTGCGGCGGCGATCGGTAAACAAAGTGTCAGCGGTTGCCACAGTTCACGAATGCGTGGCAACTGTTGATAGAGTGGCATGCCTAAGGCAACAGTCGCCGGCCCTAACAAAATGGTGAGCCATGAGGCCCCTTGTTGGTAAATCGAATAAGGCAGCCCTATCGCGACAAGTGCCGCTGCTAATAGCAACGCAGCGATTAGAATAGCGGGTAGCCAAGAAGGGTTGCGCAAGCGCTTAAAAATCAGGTTGCCGAGCAAATAGGCTGCAAGGGTAAGTCCTACAGCAAACAGCGGTGTGGCTGTTAGAGTGGACAACATATCAGTGGGCATCTGATCGCCCAATTAGCCGTTGTAATAACCATAACGTGGTAATCACGCTTAATAACGTCCCTAGCAATAGCGCAATAAGTATGGCGAACCACTGACCCGCGAGTTCATCCAGAATAAAGAACACGCCAACGACGCCTGGCATAATCAACATGGCCAGCAGCGCGATTAACGGTTGTGCTGCGGCCGCTAAACTTGAAGGCACGCGCCCTAAGACACCAAGGGTGGCACATAGCAACAGCATGCCCACCACCCCTGAAGAAAAAGGCAAACCGGAGAAGTGGATGACCACTTCCCCAATTAACCAATAGCTAATTAGCCAAAGCAGACCATTTAGCGCGGGCATGGCAGAACCCGCGCTAGATCAGCCTGCATGGCGTTAGGCCAGCAGCTCATTGGCCTGTTTAACAATATTTTCAACCGTAAAGCCGAAATGTTTGAACA
Organism: Halomonas sp. 3A7M; assembly: GCF_014897875.1. Lineage (NCBI taxonomy): Bacteria > Pseudomonadati > Pseudomonadota > Gammaproteobacteria > Oceanospirillales > Halomonadaceae > Halomonas > Halomonas sp. 3A7M. The sequence goes on along the minus strand of NZ_JABUZD010000075.1, from coordinate 22,101 downwards.
GTTCGCCCGCAGGTGCAGACTCACCGTAGGTGGTCATACCGATAACACGACCATCCAGGCCAACGTACTTGTACCAGTAGTCGGCATGGCCCGCTTCGATCGCAATCCGTTTGGTGACTGCCTTGGGCAGTACACTTTCACGGTATTCCGCGTCTTGGCCATTAAAACAGTAGGTTGACGGCATGGAAACCACGCGCACTGCGTTACCTTGCTGCTCTAGTTCTGCTGCGGCGTCCATGGCAAGCGATACTTCAGAGCCGGTAGCAATCAAAATCAGCTCGGGCGTACCGTCACTGTCTTTCAAAATGTAACCACCACGCTGAATGGCCGCTAGTTGCGCCTTGGTGCGCTGCTGATGAGGCAGGTTCTGGCGCGAGAGCACCAGCGCGGTGGGGCCGGCGTGACGCTTCACCGCTGCATCCCAGGAAGCCGCTGTTTCAACCGCGTCACAGGGGCGCCATGTGTTCAGGTTAGGCGTTGTGCGCAGGCTGGTCAGCTGCTCAATCGGCTGGTGAGTGGGGCCATCTTCGCCCAGGCCAATAGAGTCATGGGTAAATACATAAATGGCTTGTTGGCCCATCAGCGCGGCCATCCGCACGGCGTTACGCATGTATTCCATGAAAATCAGGAAGGTCGCGCCATAAGGTACGAAACCACCGTGAAGGGCGATACCATTCATCACCGCGCCCATGCCGAACTCACGTACCCCGTAGTGCAGGTAATTGCCGCTAGCGTCTTCCGGCGTGATGGCTTTGGCGCCCTTCCAGAAGGTCAAGTTAGACGGCGCAAGATCGGCGCTACCGCCGAGCAGCTCAGGCATTTGCGGGCCGATAACATTCAACGCTTCAAAAGAGGCCTTGCGAGAGGCAATGCTTTCACCTTTCTCTTGCGCCTGCTCAATGAGCGCAGCGGTTGAAAGTTCTGCCGGTAGCTGCGCCTTCATGCGGCGCTCAAACTCTTTGGCTTCGGCTGGGAATGCTTCGGCATAACGGGCGAAGCGGGCATCCCACTCCTGCTGGCGGGTTTTGCCAGCGTTACGGGCATCCCAAGCAGAGTACACGGGCTCGGGGATATGGAACGGTGCGTGTTCCCAGCCGAGTTGCTTACGGGCGAGGGCCACTTCGTCGTCACCTAAGGGTGCACCGTGTGCCTCTTCTTTACCCTGTTTGTTAGGTGCGCCAAAGCCAATGATTGTTTTGCAGATAATCAGGCTCGGCTTATCGTCGTGGCTCTTGGCTAATTCAATGGCCGCTTTGATCTCTTCCGGCTTATGGCCGTCGACGTTTGGCACCACGTGCCAGCCGTACGCTTCAAAGCGCTTAGCGGTGTCGTCGGTAAACCAGCCTTCCACCTCGCCATCAATAGAGATGCCGTTGTCATCATACAGGGCAATCAGCTTGCCAAGCTGCTGAGTACCTGCCAGCGATGCGGCTTCATGGGAGATGCCTTCCATTAAGCAGCCGTCACCCAGGAAGCACCACGTATGGTGATCAACAATGTTGTGGCCAGGGCGATTAAACTGCGCGGCCAGCGTTTTTTCAGCAAGCGCAAAACCAACGGCGTTGGCGAACCCTTGGCCCAGTGGGCCGGTGGTGGTTTCGATGCCTGGTGCGTAGCCAAATTCGGGGTGGCCAGCCGTGGGCGAATGCAACTGGCGGAAGTTCTGCAGCTGTTCCAGGCTTAATTCATAGCCGCTGAGGTGCAGCAGTGAATAAAGCAGCATTGAGCCGTGGCCATTAGACAACACGAAGCGGTCGCGATCAGCCCATTTGGGATCTTCGGGGTTGTGCTTGAGGTAGTCATTCCACAGCACCTCGGCGATATCAGCCATGCCCATAGGCGCGCCAGGGTGGCCAGATTTGGCCTTCTGAACAGCATCCATGGAAAGGGCGCGAATGGCATTGGCCAGCTCAAAACGGGACGGCATGGGGGTGCTCCTCGCCTGAAAACGGAAATAATAAAGGTGCTATTGTCGCTGACTTCCCCGGCGGCGGCAAATTCTGGAGCCACGTTCTGGGAAGAACCCCCAACAGCGTGTAGACTCTGCCTCCCGAAGTGGTAGCGAAAATAGTCGTGCCGCTTCTATATATGGGCAGGGAACTGAACTTCCTGCCATGATTTCCTGCTGATGCTGCGGTCACTCTGCAGCCGTCATACAGAGGGTCGAGAGCGCGATGAGCGAATATTCCCTGTTTACCTCCGAGTCTGTCTCAGAAGGGCATCCTGATAAGATTGCCGACCAGATTTCCGACGCGGTACTAGATGCCATTATCGCCCGAGATAAACAGGCCCGCGTTGCCTGTGAAACCATGGTGAAGACAGGCGTTGCCATTATTGCTGGTGAGATCACCACGTCTGCGTGGGTTGATCTGGAAGCACTGGTGCGTGACGTGATTACTGATATTGGCTACACCTCATCTCGCGTGGGCTTTGATGGCGCAACTTGTGGGGTAATCAACCTGATCGGCAAGCAAAGCGTTGATATTGCTCAAGGTGTCGACCGCACGAAACCTGAAGATCAGGGTGCTGGCGATCAGGGATTGATGTTTGGCTACGCGACCAACGAAACTGATTCGTTTATGCCGGCGCCAATTCACTACTCGCACCGTTTGGTTGAGCGTCAGGCGGAGCTGCGTAAAAACGGTCTGCTGCCGTGGCTACGCCCAGATGCCAAAAGTCAGGTAACGTTCCGTTATAACGCGGAAGGCAAGCCCTGTGGTGTCGACGCCGTCGTATTGTCTACTCAGCACGACCCGGAAATCGGCCAAGATGACCTGCGCAAAATGGTTAAGCGCGAAATCGTCGAGCAAGTGATTCCCGCTGAGTGGCTGGATGAGCATACCCAGTACCACATTAATCCGACCGGCCAGTTTGTTATTGGTGGCCCGGTGGGCGACTGTGGCTTAACAGGGCGTAAAATTATCGTCGATACGTACGGCGGTATGGCGCGTCATGGCGGTGGAGCTTTCTCTGGTAAAGACCCGTCTAAAGTTGACCGCAGCGCCGCTTACGCTGGCCGTTACGTGGCTAAAAACGTCGTTGCCGCAGGTCTGGCTGATAAGTGCGAAATCCAGGTTTCCTACGCTATCGGCGTTGCCGAGCCGACGTCGGTTTCCATCGATACCTTCGGCACCGGTAAAATCGACGATGTTAAAATTGTCGAGCTAGTGCGTGAGCACTTTGATCTGCGCCCTTACGCGATTACCAAAATGCTCGATCTGCTACATCCGATGTATCGCCTCACGTCTGCTTATGGTCACTTTGGGCGTGAGCCGTTTGAGCATAGCTACAGCTGGGTAGATGACAAAGGCCAAGTTCATACAGAAACCTTTACCGCCTTCCCGTGGGAAAAAACTGATAAAGCCGACACTCTGCGCCAGGCTGCTGGTTTGTAACAAGACGTGTGACGGTAGTGTAAGCATGTCGATAACGTGCCCCTTGGCTGATGCCAAGGGGCTTTTTATTGCGTTGAATGTTTATTTTTCACTATGCGCTAAGGTCACTCTTCTCATCTGGCGTTTTATTAGACGCTGCTAGTTAAAAGGGAAGCGCCGCGACAGGGTGCCGAGAGAGAGCGTATGGATACCAACAGAAAAGCATACAAGCGTTGGCTACTGATCACCGCTTTATTGAGACTAATATTGGGGAGAGCAACGCTATTAAGCGCAGTGTTGTTAAGTGCGTGCTTACCGAGTGTCACCTTATCCGCACAGGCCAATGTGTGCCCTGACTGGCCCCGTGAACGGCTAGCGCAAGAGAGCGAAACACTGACTGAGCAAATTGCTCGATGGGATACTGCCTATCACGATCAGGGCGAGTCACTGATTGATGATGAGCTTTACGATCAAGCGGTCGCTCGGCTAGCAAACTGGCAAGCCTGCCTGGGTGAAGCGGCCCGGCAGCGACCGCTAACCAGAGTCACCCGTAGCGCTGGCACTCTAGATCACCCCGTGGCGCAAACGGGATTGAATAAAGCCGATGATGACGGTGTGCGACGCTTTATTAGCCGCCGGGACGATCTTTGGATTCAGCCTAAGGTCGATGGTGTCGCGATAACGCTACGCTACGAAGAGGGCGTGTTGGTCGAAGCGGTTAGCCGCGGTGACGGTGAACGCGGGCAGAACTGGACGGCTCGTGTACAGCAGCTTCCCGCCGTGCCAAACACACTGCCAACGTCGCTATCCGCCGTATTCCAGGGCGAACTCTACTGGATATTAAATGGCCATATTCAGTCGCAGAGTCCCGCCTCTGGCGCGCGAGGTGCTGTTGCCGGGGCCATGGCTCAGGCATCACCTTCGCGGCAAACCCGTGAGCGTATCGGGCTGTTTATCTGGGATTGGCCAGAAGGGCCGAGAGAGATGAATGAAAGGCTAGGCCAACTGACCGCGTTAGGCTTTGATACCGCCGATTACACCCACCCTATCAATGCCCAGCATGACGCCGCCAACTGGCGCGATACGTGGTTTAACGGCCCATTGCCGTTCGCCACCGATGGAGTAGTACTGAAACAGTCCGAACGCCCTGGGGTTCAACGCTGGTCATCATCGCCGCCGGAGTGGGCTGTTGCGTGGAAGTATCCCGCTCAGCAGGCGTTAGCTCAGGTTCGTGGCGTCGAGTTTCGCATTGGCCGAACAGGGCGCGTGACGCCGCTGTTGTGGCTTTATCCAATCACGCTAGAAGGACGGCGTATTAGTCGTGTGTCGCTGGGGTCTCTAGAGCGCTGGGAAGCATGGGATGTGCGCCCGGGTGATCATATCGCGATCACACTGGCGGGTCTCACCATTCCCCAGGCAACAGAAGTTGTTTGGCAAACCGACGAGCGAGCGGCCCTTGGCGTTCCCTCGCCAGAACGTTATCACCTATTAAGTTGTTTTACACTCACCGCGGAGTGCGACGCGCAGTTGCTGGCGCGGCTTAGCTTCTTAAGCGATCAGTTAAACATGCAGGGCGTGGGAGAGGGCACCTGGCAAGCGCTTATGGAGGCAGGTGTTGTGACCGAACTGCTAGGCTGGCTGGCAACAACGCCGGCACAGCTTCAGCGGGCACATGGCGTGGGAAGCGTTCGTTCAGCAGCGCTTGTCGCTCAGTTCCAGGCCGCACAGGCGGCCTCCTATGCTCAGTGGTTAGGGGCGTTAGGGATACCACCAGGTGGCAGCGCCCAGCTAGGGGATTGGGATACGTTAGCAGGTTACACACACTCAGATTGGCAAGCCGAACCCGGCGTTGGCTCCGTGCGTGCTGACGCGCTGGTGGCATTTTTCAGCCATCCAGACGTGCAGCGGATGGCCGCTCAGCTAAAGCTGGCGGGGGTTGAAGGCTTTTAACCCAATCAGAGGCCTAGCCCGGTAAGTTGCAGCATTAGGTGAAGATAGAGAGGAATTAGTAATGGCGCTAATAGCGTGGTGGTAAGCACCGCTAATGCTCCTTTTTGCGGTTGAATCCCTAGCTCCATCGCGACCACCACCACGTTAGAGGCCATGGGTACGACGCCTAACAGTAACAACGCCATACCGAGTTCTGGTGCAAGCGAGCCCAAGGCTTGAAGTAATAAAACGGCGATTAGCATCACCAGCGGCCAAAGTAGATAACGTAAGCCTACGCAGGTGGCAACAAAGCGGGAATCCCAAGCATCAAGCGTAACCTGGCTAAGGGTCATGCCAATAATCATCATGCCTAGCAGGGTGTAGGTGGCGGGGAAAACGTCAAGCGAGTTCATCAGTGCGCTGGGAAGTGTCACGTTGAGTGCACTCAGCAGCAGCGCAGACAAAAATGCGTAGACCAACGGCAGTCGAGCAATTTTGATCAGACTTTGGCGAATGGAAAAGTGGCCACGCGCACTTAAGTAAAATCCCACCGTAAACTCATATAGATTAATCCCTAACATGCAGAATAGATAAAGCGTGACACCTTCTGGCGGCAGTAAAATTAGCGCCACAGGCAGGCCAAAGTAACCCGTGTTGCCAGTGCCAGAAGAGAACGCTAAAAGTGCCCCCTCCTGAGGCCCAAAGCGGTGCTGGGTAAACCAGCGCACGGCCAGCGCCATGATGCTCACCAAGCTGAACAGCGCCAGTGTTAACAGTAGATAATCTGGTGTTGGGCCGCCGTTCATTAATGCGCGGAAAATGGTGAGTGGTGCAATCATGTATACCAATAGTGTGGCGATGGGGCGTGGGTCGATTTTTAAGCGCTGTGCAGCAATCCACCCCAATCCTACAAACCCCAATAACATCAACAGTGGCCCCATTAGGGCACTTGGCGCTAAATCCATTTCTGCATCCTGAGTCGTTAGGTGACGACGTCGTTGTGTGAATAGCTAAGTAGTTGCGTAAATAGCTAACATGAGCCGAATTAAAGGCCGACTGTGGAATCTTTCATTAGCTCCAGCGCGGCGGAAAGAGGAGAATAACCTAAATTATCACGATGTTAACGCTTTGCGAGGAAGTCCCATGAGCAGTCAAGAGCACCCGTTAGGTATTAGCTTTGAATTCTTTCCGCCCAATACCGATGCGGGAAGAGAGAAGTTAATGCACGTGCGCGATGAACTGGCCGCTCGACATCCGCGCTTTTTCTCGGTCACTTATGGTGCCGGTGGTTCCACTCAAGCGCGCACACGCGATATTGTGCGCACCGTTAGCCAAAGCGGCATTACGACAGCGCCACACCTTTCCTGCATTGGCAGTGAAAAAGCGCAATTGCGCGACCTGCTAGCGCAGTATCGTGAAGAGGGTGTCGACAGCTTAGTGGCGCTACGTGGCGACATGCCATCGGGCATGGGAAGCATTGGTGAGTTGCGCTACGCCAACGAACTTGTAGAGTTTATCCGTGCGGAAACCGGTGACCATTTTGATATTGCGGTGGCTGCTTATCCTGAATCTCATCCACAGGCACCCAATCTCGATAAGGATGTGGAAAACTTTGCCCGTAAAATGAAGGCTGGTGCCAACATGGCCATTACCCAGTACTTTTTTACCGCGGATGCCTACTTCCATTTTGTTGAAAAAGCCCGAGCGCTAGGTGTTGAGCAGCCTATTATTCCAGGCATTATGCCGATTACTAACTACACCAAATTGGCGCGTTTTTCAGATGCTTGTGGCGCAGAAATTCCCCGTTGGATTCGCAAGCAGTTGGAAGCTTATGGTGATGATAGTGACGCTATTGCCGCTTTTGGTACGGATGTTGTTAGCCGTTTGTGTGAGCGCCTACTTGATGGTGGTGCGCCTGGTCTACACTTCTACACGCTTAATCAGGCAGCACCCGTACTGAAAATTGTTGATAATCTGAGAGGCTAGTACGCCCTTAAAGAACCTAGCTTAGTGATCAATAAGAACGCCCGCTCGATAAAACTCGAGCGGGCGTTTTCGTTGGGCGATTAACGGCTAGTGGTTGAGTGAATAGCAGATTGCGCCGTCATGTGGTGCTGGGTGTCGCCTTATTGCCATGCTGTTTACGCTGCATAATGAACAGCGCTGCGCCAATGGCCAGGCCAGCAATATCGCTGTAAATGCCGCCGTAAATCATAAACAGCGCACCGACCAGCATAACCACACGCTGTAAGGTGTTTACCGGCCCAAAGAACCATGCTTGCACCATGCCCGAAAGCAAGATGATCCCCAGTGTGGCGGTCACACCGACACGCAGTATTTGCATCGCGGAGCCTTCCATTAGCATGGCTGGGCTGTAGAAGAACATAAACGGCACGATAAATGCAGCAAGACCAATTTTGAACGAAGCGACCGATGTGCCCATGGGGTTATCCCCAGAAATACCGGCGGCGGCGTAAGATGCTAACGCCACTGGCGGCGTAATGGCCGACACGACCGCAAAGTAGAACACAAAGAAGTGTGCGACGAGCGGCTCGATACCGATATTGATCAAGCCGGGTGCCACTACCGATGCTGCTACCGCGTAGGCTGCCGTCGTAGGCATGCCCATGCCGAGCAGGATACTGATCAACATCGCAAAGACCAATGCCAATAGCTGGCTAACCCCTGCAAGGCCTAACAGCAGTGAAGAGAAGCGCGCGCCGACGCCCGTCAGCGATATGACGCCAACAATAAGGCCTGCGCAAGCACAGACAGCAATGATCTGAATCGACATTATGCCCGCTAGTTGGAGTGCTCTCAAAATAGCCCGAATACCCATTTTATTGGGTGAGATCCAACTGACAACTGCCGCTGATGCTGTCGCTAGTGTACCGGCACGAATGACGGAGTAGCCCATAAAGAGAGCGACAATAAGAATGATAATGGGGGCGAATAGGTAGACCTGTTTTACTAGTTTGGAGAATAGCGGAATTTCATCTTTACGCATGCCACGCATGCCTTTACGCGCCGCTTCAAAATCCACCATAAAGTAGATAGAGGCGAAGTAAAGAATGGCTGGAATGACCGCCGCAATTGCAATTTCTGTATAAGGAATGCCGGTGACTTCCGCCATGATAAAGGCGCCTGCCCCCATGATGGGCGGCATGATCTGACCACCCGTGGACGCCGCTGCTTCAATGGCACCAGCACTGCGCGCTGGATAGCCGACTTTTTTCATCAATGGGATGGTAAGCGAGCCAGTCGATACCACGTTGCCCGCTGACGTACCGTTGATCATGCCCATTAAGCCGGAAGCAAAAATAGATACCTTCGCCGGGCCACCACGGGCACGGCCAGCGGCTGCAAATGCGAAGTTGACGAAGTAATCACCTACTTTCGAGGCCTGTAAAAACGCCGCAAAAATAATAAACAAAATGATATAGGTCGATGACACCGCCGTCGTTGGGCCAAGAATGCCTGCATCGGTATAGACCTGACTAAAGAAGCGCTGCACAGATAAACCTGGGTAGCCTAGGAAACCTGGTAGATACTGGCCAGCAAAGACATAGACCAGGAAAACCGCTGAAATCACCACCAATGCTAAACCAGCCACCCGACGAGTTAGCTCTAGAATCAGCAGTGAGCCCGCAATGGCCGCCCAAGAAATGCCGGGAGGAGCAAACGAGGTGCCTGTCGACATGCGCATATTGGTATTAAAGGCCATCAACAAGTAAGCAGCGCTGGCGATGGCACACACCATTAAAACGAGGTCGGCGGGATTAAAGCGGTGGCGTGCCTGCCGATAGAACCAAGACAGGGCAATGGCTGCTGCCGTGGTGGCTATGAGTGGATAGCCGTAATGCAGTGTCTCAATGCTTGGATCAATGCGCATCGCACCGCCATTGAGTGTTTGCTGCATCAAAAAGACTTGTATAAGTGAATAGATCGCAGGCGCTAAGAGCGCATAGCTGGCCCATTTGAGCCATGCAGGGGAGGCTTGCTGATCATCTTCTGCAAAGCGAGCACCGGCAAACAGCCCGTACCCTAAAATGAGCGCACCAGCGATATGTACAATGCGAAACGACCAGGTTTCCATCGGGTACACATTGAGCGAAAACAGGTGGAAGCTTGAATAGCCAATGGCCAGTGCAGCAAACAAAAAAAACTGCCAGCCAACAAACACACGGCGGTTGGACTCGACAACCTCTTCATCGACACCCTCGGCAATTGACTCGGGTATCGATGAAGCAGTTTGGGCATCATCCTTGAGGCCGTTGGGGTCTTGATCGGTATTGTGACTCATCAGAGGTCACCCTCACAGCAAAAGCAAAAAAGAGGCGGTAGCGAACGCTGCCCCATCCGGCCAGCGGAAAACAGGGCAGCGTGAAGAGGGGCTTGGCTTAGTTGATCATGTCATCATCAATGTCGTAGCCATTCTCTTCATACCAGCGTGCGGCGCCCGGATGGAAGGGCAGCACATTGTTGTGGACGATGTTTTCTGGAATGGTGGTTTCAGCGCTGCGGTGCACTGAGCGCATACGGTCATTGTTTTCCATCGTGGCTTTGGTGACTTCATAGATAAAGTCTTCCGGCAGATCACAGCCCGCAATGGCAAAGTTCCACATAGAAACAGCGCGTGCGTCTTCTTCCAGTGTGGTGTAAGTGCTCGCTGGGATAGTGAATTCAGCAACCGGGAAGGCGTCCAGGACGGTGGCCATCTCTTCTTCGGTAAACTCAATAATGTTCACATCGGTCTGCACTTCGAGTTGGCTAACGGCCGGAATCGGAATACCCGCTGCAAACGCGATCACATCCAGCAGGCCATCCTGCAGCTGACCACCTAAGTCAGACCAGCCGCCATTACGACGATCAAACTCAACGCCCAGCGTTTCGAGGATAGCGGGGAAGTAAGTGTCTGATGTAGAAGCTGCTGGGCCGAACCCGATGCGCGCGCCATCAGGAATGTCAGCGATGGACTCAATGCCTGAGCTCGAAAGAGCGGCAATAGAGAAGGGGGTTTCATACATCGGGAACAGTGCACAAACATTGTCCATTGCCAGGCCTGGCGCTAGTGGACTTTCACCCTTAACAGCATCCGACGCTGGGCCCATCGTGGTAAGACCAAAGGCCATATCGCCGCTGTGTACGAGCGCTAGGTTTTGAGTTGGGCCGCCTGTGACTTCACCACCGCCTGAAACGTCTAGCTCATCAGCAATAAAGTTAGCCCAGCCTGAGCCATAAACGAAGTAGGTGCCGCCTTGACTGGCGGTACCGACAGTGAAGTTATCGGGCCATTCTGAGCGGTCTGCTTGGGCAGTGCCTGCTGCTAGAAGGGCACTACTGGCAAGAAAGGCGACGGTTTTAGGCATCATATTGCGCATGGCGAGATTTCCTAAGCTGTTATTGGGATTATCGTCTGGCGTGCTGGCACTGCCAGTGGCTTTATCTTAAGCAATTTACATAGAGCGATAGTCATGCCAATAGGCGGGCTGATTATTAAAATCAGTAGCTTAAAGTTCTCTTATTCAACTTTGGTTGAAACTAAAAAAACGTTAAGTGTCTGGGGTTTCGCACACTATAGGTTCGTTAGTGTGTGGTTTTTCGCACACTTTCATGAGTGAGGAGTGAGGAGTGAGGAGTGAGGAGTGAGGAGTGGCTTGGCCTCCAGCGTGGTGGAGGCTTAAATTAAAAGCGGTGACATAAATGCTTGGAATAGGTGGTTAACGTTTAGGTTTGCCAGGGTCGAGAATGCGTACGGGCTGTACATCCTGCGTTTTTTGCTCTTCGCGTACTTGGTTAACGCGGGTAGTTAGCTCTGGTGCTGCCTCATCTTCAATCGGCAACTGCTCGAAAAAATCGCAGTTAACGCATTCCCGGTAGCGAATGTTGTTTTGCTCCCAGGCGCGAATCCGATCCATGGCCGCGCAGCGTGGGCAGGTTACCCCAGCAATAAAGCGTTTCACACTCGACATAACAGGCTCCAAGGGTGCGGTAACAAGACAGATACCGCACCCGGTGATAGTGAAAATAAACGTCAGGCTGCGCGGATACCGCTATGGCGTAATAATGGTTCTACGCTTGGCTCACGGCCTCGGAAAGCGCGAAATAGCTCGGCGGCATCCCTCACGCCGCCTGATTCTAGAATTTCCTGACGGAAGCGTTGGCCAGTGGAAGGGTCAAAAATCCCTGCCTCCTCGAACGCGCTCCAAGCATCGGCAGAAAGTACTTCCGCCCATTTGTAGCTGTAATAGCCCGCCGCATAGCCACCCGCAAAAATATGGCTAAAGCTATTCTGGAAGCGGTTAAAGCCAACTGTCGGCACGACCGAGGTGTGGCTACGTACGTCATCCAATAGCGTTTGAACGTCACTGGCGCTGGGCGCTTCCAGCTCATGGTGCAGGCGCAAGTCGAATAATGAAAACTCTATTTGGCGCACCATTCCCATTGCTGATTGGAAGTTTTTGGCAGCCTGTAAACGCGCTAGCAGGTCAGCGGGCAGGGGCTCGCCAGTATCGACATGCTTGGCGATCAGGTCTAGTCCTTCGCGTTCCCAGCAGTAGTTCTCCATGAATTGGCTGGGTAGTTCAACCGCATCCCAAGCAACACCGTTAATGCCAGAGATATCGGCAATGTCCTGTTTGGTCAGCATGTGATGCAAGCCATGGCCGAACTCATGAAACAGCGTGGTGACTTCATCATGGGTTAGCAGAGCGGGTTTGTCGCCCACTGGGGCGGTAAAGTTACAGGTCAGAAATGCCACTGGCAGCTGTAGGCCGTTTTCAGTTTGGCGGCGTACTCGGCAATCGGCCATCCATGCTCCGCCGCGCTTGCTTTCGCGAGCATACAAGTCCAAATAGAAACCGGCGATCGGCTCACCTTGTTCTGTAATGCGGAAGTATTGAACATCGTTGTGATAGCTAGGCGCATCAGGTGCTGCTTCCACGCGAACGCCGTAAAGACGTTCTACTACCTGGAATAGCCCATCCACCACCCGTGGCGCTGGGAAGTAAGGGCGAAGCTGCTCTTGTGAGATGGAGTGACGTGCCTCGCGTAGTTTTTCACTGGCATAGGGCACATCCCATGGCTCAAGCGTTTCAATCCCTAATGCTTCACGAGCATAGTCGCTGAGCTCCGCGACTTCTTCCGTGGCCTGGGGAACGGCACGGCGAGCTAGGTCATTCAAAAACTCAAGCACCTGCTCGGGAGAATCGGCCATCTTAGTGGTGAGCGAGTAATCGGCGTAGGTCTTAAAGCCCAGCAAGTGGGCGAGCTCTTGGCGGAGTGCCAAAATCTCTTCAAGAACGGGAGCGTTATCGAACTTGCCTGTGTCTGGGCCTTGATCGGAAGCACGAGTGACAAACGCGGTGTATACCTCACGCCGCAACTCTCGGTTATCGGCATAACTGATAATGGGGAAAAAGCTTGGGAAATCTAGGGTGATGCGATAGCCATCGACGCCTTTTGCCTGGGCGGTTGCTTTTAGCGTATCAAGGGCGCTTTCCGGAACGCCAGCAAGTGCATCAAGGTGGTCAATATCCTTATGCCAAGCTTGGGTAGCATCGAGCACGTTGTTTGAAAACTGGTTGGATAAGGTGGAGAGGCGCGCTTGAATCGCGCCGTAGCGAGCCTTTTTGTCAGCAGGTAAATCGACACCGGCTAAGCGGAAATCGCGTAAAGTGTTTTCTACCGTGCGTTGCTGAGCAGGCGTTAGACTTGCCCATGCATCACCCTGCTTAAGCGCTTGCCAGCCCTTAAAGAGTCCTTCGTGTTGTCCCATCCAGGTGCTAAACGCCGAGAGTTGTTCCAAGCATGCCTGATAAGCTTCCCGCAGTTCGGGGGTGTTCATCGTGCCGTTGAGATGAGAGATGGGCGACCACGCTTGGGTAAGCCGGTCATTAACAGCCTCTAGCGGCGCAGCAAAGTTATCCCAATGTGGTGGCACTGTGGCGGCCTGTTGAGCGAGTCGGTCAATGACTTCCCGGCTTTCATTCAGCAGCGTTTCTACCGCAGGCACGACGTGTTCAGCGCGAATGTCAGCGAAAGGGGGAAGCTCATGCGGCTCTAGCAACGGATTGCGGGACATAGGCACCTCGTAGGCATTAATTTTTTAACTCGTAACGTTTTTAAATACGTTAGTGGCGCATAAAAACGCAATAATAATGACACAGTGCGGGCGGTGAGGCCGTGTTTCAATGTCTGGGCTGAATACTGTGGCTTACACCAGGGTTTGGCCTAGGCGTAAGCGCCTGCTAGTCTTGCCGCCTTTTAGTGTCGCCAATTAGTGCCACCAATGGTAGGAGCAAGTGATGAGTGAAACGCTGGAGCGCTGGGGGTCAAAGCGAGCCTTCATCTTAGCGGTAACGGGGGCTGCAGTTGGGTTGGGTAATATTTGGCGCTTCCCGTATGTTGCAGGCGAGAACGGTGGTGCGGCATTTCTATTGATCTATGTGGCGTTTGTACTGCTGTTAGGTATCCCTGTAATGATGGCCGAGATTTTAATTGGCCGGGCTGGGCGACGGGGGCCTATGCAAGCGCTGAGTAGGCTGGCTGTAGAAGCCGGCGCTTCTCGGCACTGGCGCTGGTTAGGCTTATTTGGAGCCTTCACCGTCTTCTGTATTTTATCGTTTTACTCGGTGGTGTCAGGTTGGTCGATTGAGTTTTTAGTCGCTTCAATAAACGGAAATTTCGATGGTGCAAGTGCCGCAGAAATAGGTGCGGGTTTCGATGCGTTTCTGGCAAACCCAGGCCTGTTGATTTTTAACCACTCGTTATTCCTATTTATGACCATGACGGTAGTGGCGGCGGGCGTTGCCAAAGGCCTAGAGAGGTTGAACAACCTATTGATGCCGCTGCTGTATGGCTTATTGTTGCTACTGGCTGGTTATGCCACGACCACCGACGGATTTGGTACGGCGCTTTCATGGCTGTTTTTACCGTCGTTTGGCGACGTAACGACCTCAGTGGTGTTGCATGCCATGGGACATGCGTTTTTTACCCTTGCCGTTGGGGCCTGCGCGCTAATGGCTTATGGGGCTTATATGCCTGATGAGCAGAGCCTACCGAAAGCCGCGTTTGCAGTTGCAATGCTCGATATCAGCGTCGCTTTATTAGCAGGGATTGCAATCTTTTCGGTGGTATTTGCCCAAGGTATGGACCCTGCTGACGGCCCAGGGTTGATGTTTGTGACGTTGCCAATTGCTTTTTCTGAGCTGCCTTGGGGAGCATTTTGGTTAAGTGTATTCTTTTTGTTGCTCTTATTGGCTACCTGGACCTCAGCGATTAACCTCGCTGAACCCATGGTGGCAACGCTGCAAGGGCTTGGATGGCGTCGCAGTATATCAACGGCCGTCGTGGCGCTTAGCGTATGGTTGTTAGGGCTGCTTTCGGCGTTCTCGTTTTCCACGCTTGCCGATTTCAGGCCGTTGTTCGGACGCAATGTGTTTGAGCTAGTTAGTAGTATTCCGCCCGATATTTTCCTACCTATGGGTGGGCTGTTGATTGCTATCTTTGCGGCCTGGGTGATGCCCCGCGTGCAGGTTGTACAGGCATTGGGTGTTGGGGAGAGTGGCTATGCACTCTGGCGTAATATTGTCCGCTGGGTGTCGATTCCGCTGACGTTTATTGTATTGCTCGGCGGGTTGCTATAGTTCTTGAATATTTTAATCCAATAGCGTTAAGCAGGAGTGTGCAATGAGCAATGCCTTACGACCATTTCAAGGTATTTCGCCTCGCCTTGGTAAGCGGGTTTATGTCGACCCCGCTAGCGTGGTAATAGGTGATGTAGAGCTGGGCGATGACTGCTCGGTCTGGCCGATGACCGTGATCCGGGGAGATATGCATCAGATCCGCATTGGTGCTCGCACTAGCGTGCAGGATGGCAGCGTGCTGCATATTACCCATGCCAGCGATTTCAATCCTGATGGCTTTCCACTGACGATTGGTGATGATGTCACCATTGGCCATAAAGCGATTTTGCATGGCTGTACGCTGGGTAGCCGTATTTTGGTGGGTATGGGGGCAATTGTGATGGATGGAGCAGTTGTCGAGGATGAGGTGATTATTGCGGCTGGCGCAGTTGTTACACCGGGCAAACGTTTGGAAAGCGGTCATGTATATGCGGGAAACCCGGCGAAAGCGTTGCGTCCACTTAAAGATAAAGAGCGCGCTTTCTTTCCTTACACGGCAGGTAACTACGTTAAGTTAAAAGATCAGTTCCTCGCTCAGTAAATTTCTTCATACAGGCGCTAAGCAGTTGGCCTAACACTCTTTTTTTCTTAAATAGACATGTTGCGGCAGCCAAAAATCTGGTAATTTATCCAGTTTTCCAGGATGCCGCGCTAATGGCGAATTTTCGCACGCACATTACGGTAGCAGCAGCAGGCGGCGTACTCATGGCTTATGCTGGCTGGCAGGCTGAGTGGTGGCCAGCGACTCAGGCGCTATTAATTATTGCTCTGGTAGCCTTTGGCGGTATTTTGCCTGACATAGATGCTGATCGATCACGATCTATCCGTTTGATTTTTAATCTTTTATCGGTGCCTTCACTGGTGCTTGGTGTGTTGTTGTTGCAGCCCTGGTTAACACCAGGTTTGTTGCTAGTGGCGTGTGGTGGCATTTACGTTAGCGTGCGTTATTTTGCGGCGGTGGTGTTCTCACGGCTAACGGTTCATCGAGGTATTTGGCACTCATTGATGGCGGCTGTGCTGTGCGCGCTGATGACTGCCGCGTTTAGTTTTCATCTGCTGGCACAGCCAGCTTGGCTGGCCTGGTGCCATAGTGCAGCGGTACTGCTAGGATTTATCATTCATTTAAGCCTGGACGAACTTTTCAGCGTGGACCTAGAAGGCGCGCGGTTAAAGCGCTCTTTTGGCACCGCACTTAAGCTTGGCGATGGCCGCCGCCCACTATCGAATGTCTTTATGCTGATTGCGCTATTTACCTTGGTGCCCTGGGTACCACCGTGGGACGTGTTGATTGAGTTGTTTCATCAAGGGTCGCTGCTATGGCGATAATCATCAGCGCTTAAACTGTGTTTTTTGAGTTTGTCGTAGAAGGTTTTGCGGGGTATTCCCAGATGACGGCATACGTCGGTTACGCGCCCATGATGGCGGGACAGGGATTGGCTAATCAGGCTCTTTTCAAATAGCTCTACTTGGCGCGGCAACGTGGGCTCTTCGGTGTCGGCGTTGGCCCCTTCCAGTAGCGCATCCAGACGGTAGTCAAAGGCTGCTCCCAATAGCACATAACGCTCTGCAAGGTTACGCAGCTCGCGAACATTACCAGGCCAGTCGTGAGCCAGCAGGGCGGCAATTGAGTGGCTATCCAGGGTAGGGGCTTCTAAGCCACTGCGGTTGGCAGCGACCACGGCGAAATGCTGGAACAGCAGGGGAATGTCCTCGCGTCGTTCGCGCAGTGCGGGCAGTGGCAGGGTGACCACGTTGAGTCGATAGTAGAGATCTTCGCGAAAGCTCCCTTCTTCAGCAGCAGCTTTAAGGTCCACTTTGGTGGCCGCAATCACTCGTATATTGAGTGGCACCGTCTCGTTGGCCCCAAGACGCTCGACGCTACGCTCTTGTAATACGCGCAATAGCTTCACCTGAAGTGCCAATGGCATTGATTCGATTTCATCCAGGAACACGGTGCCACCATTGGCATGCTCGAATTTACCAATTCGCCGTTCTACTGCGCCGGTAAAAGCACCTTTCTCATGGCCAAACAGTTCTGACTCTATGGTGTTTTCTGGCACTGCACCGCAGTTTATCGCCATAAACGGGCTATTGCGTCGGACGCTACGTTCATGAATGGCGCGGGCGACAAGGTCTTTTCCGGTGCCGGTTTCGCCAAATAGGAGCACATCAGCCTCTACTTGGCTGATGCGTTGAATCATTGCTGCTAGGCGAGAAATCACTGCGGTACGGCCGACTAAACGAGGCCCAAGGGCTGCCTGCTGAACCTCAAGCTCGGCTTTTAAGCGCAAATTTTCCAGGCTTAGCTGGCGCTTTTCGATGCCTCGCCTTACGACATCGAGTAGCTGATCCCCAGCGAAAGGCTTTTCCAGAAAATCCCAAGCGCCTGCACGCATCGCCTCCACCGCGGTTGAGATGTCACCGTGGCCAGTGATTAAGATAATCGGCAGTGTGGCATCGCGGCTGTGTAATTCATGTAATAGCGCCATACCGTCCATTCCGGGCATACGAATATCACTCACGATGACGCCGGGAAAGTTTGCTGGTAGTGCCTCAAGCGCTTGTTCTGCAGACTCAAAACAGTGAGGCGTGTAGCCAGCGAGTTCGAGTGTTTGGCTGGCGGTGATACGCAGGTGCGGTTCGTCGTCGATCACCATGACCGGCAGCGTCGACGGCTCATGCATGGTTGTTACTCTCCTTGACTGAGTATGGCTGCAGTACGTTAGGTGTTGTTGAACAGGGTAGCGTAATGGTGAATCGCGCCCCGCCAGTGGGCTGATTCGCTACCTGCAGCTTGCCGCCCAGATCCTCCATAATACGTGAGGAAATCGAAAGTCCTAGCCCTAATCCGCTGCCGGGTGCTTTCGTGGTGAAGAAAGGTTCGAAGATCTGGCCCAAGTGTTGTTCTGGGATGCCTGGGCCATTATCGGCAACGCTAATCATCACTTGCTGTTGTGCTATTTCTACGCTTAGCGTCAGCATGGGTGACGATACCTCTTTCATTGCCTGTAACGCGTTACTGATCAAATTCACCAGTACTTGCTCTAGGCGGACTAAATCACCCTCAACCCAAAGCGTCTCCTCTGGCCATTGTTGGACCACCCTGATGCCATCATCACGTAAGCGGCTGTGGAATAAACGCAGGGCGTACTCAATACAGGCTTGGACAGAGATTGTTTCCTGACGCTCGCTGCTCTTACGAGAAAACTGGCGCAGCTGGGCGCTAATATCGGCCATGCGCTGGGTAAGCTCGACAATTTGCGCTAGGTTGGCATCTGCTTTGTCCACCCGCGACAGTTCAATAAACCGTCGACCATTTTCAGCGTAGGCGCGAATAGCCGCTAATGGTTGATTTAACTCGTGATTAATACCGGCAGCCAATTGACCTAATACCGCAAGCTTTGCCGCTTGGATCAGCTCATCTTGGGTTTGGCGTAGATTAGCTTCTGCTCGCCGCCGCTCTTCTATTTCACCAGAAAGCCTCTGATTACTGGCGACTAAATCACGTGTTCTTCGCTCAACGCTGACTTCTAGTTCATCGCGTACTCTCGCTAAGGTTTGTCGTTCGCGTTCCGCAAACGCTTCTCTCTCTCGGCGTAAACGCAAGCGTTGCCAACCAATGCCTCCGCCCAAGGCCACCACGCCATATAAGCCTCCCGCCATCAGCGCCGCGATCCACTGGGCGTTCACCACAGGAGTCAGTGGTTTTAAAATATGCATTTGCCAGCCAAACTCTGGGATGGGGCGCGTAAGGCTTAAATAGTGCCCACCACTTAATGGCCCGCTAGCAAAGCTAACAAGATAGCTATCGGCCCCGTAAGGGGCTTCAAGCTCAATGCCGGAAGGCGTTAAAGGCTCCATTGCATAGCGACGAGTTGCCCGTAGGCTGTCGCGTTGGCCGTCGGTAAGAGGGTGGAGGGCATTCATGCGCAGCTCAGGGTGGCTGGCCATGAAAATAATATTGTCGCTATCGGTGACAAACAGTTCAGCGTCCTGCTCAGCCCAGCTCTCTTCAACATCGTCGAGCAGTACTTTGACGACGATAACACCGTCGGGTTTTGCATCGGGCGAGGTGTCATCAAGCCACACCGGCGCTGAGAAATAGTAACCACGCTCAAGCGACTGTACACCTAAGCCATAAAAACGCCCCTGCCCCCCGGTAATGGCATCGGTGTAATAGCTGCGAAACGCGTAGTTTTGACCAATGAATGTATTAGGGCGGTGCCAGTTGCTGGCGGCGATGGTATCGGCGTCACGGTTAAGCAAATAAACATCTGAGACCCCAGAGGTAAAGCGAAAACGGTCAAGCAGTAAGTTGAGCGGCATGGGGTCTTGGCTGTCTGGGGAATCTAAAAAACGTTGTACGCCTTCCCTGGTCGCCAGCATTTGTGGCAAATAATCATAGCGCAGTAGGTAACCATTTAAGTTGGCGGCCGACAGCCGCAGCTCGTTTTCGGCATCGTCTTGTAAGTTTGATAGCGCCTGCTCGCGGGCCAGTTGAGCGGCCTGCCACATGCATAGCATCAGTCCTAGCGGAATCGCGATTAGCCAGAGTAGCCGCCAGCGGTGACCTGAAAGGCGAAGTAAGCGACTCATGCGGGTGTGCTGCTGGTACCTTGGGCACGACGCAGTGCTCGCTGGGCGCGGGTTTCCGCTCTGGCCATCTCGAGAAGGCCTTCCTCAACGTACACTAAGTGCTCGTGCGCGCGGCTGCGGGCATCTTCAGCACGCCCTTCTAAAATCGCATCTAGTAGGGCTCGGTGTTGCTTCATTAGCTGCGAACGCGAGTCGGGCTTTGCAAAAAGATGGGCGAGGTTGTCAACGATGCTTTGCTCTAATAAATGAAAAATGCCTCGAATGGTGTGAAGTAACAGTACGTTATGAGCGGCTTCTGCAATAGCAAGGTGGAAGGCTGCGTCTAGTTTTGCTTCTTGGGCGGGGTTGGCACCCACAAATCCACCATCAAGTTCTTCAAAACGCTGGATTAATACGGCTTTGTCCGCTGGTGTTGAGCGTAACGCGGCGTAATAAGCCGAAATGCCTTCCATCGCATCGCGAAATTCAAGCAAATCCAAATGAAATTCGTTGTGTCGGGAAAGCATCTCCAACAAAGGGTCGGTGTAGCCGCTGTTTAGCGTTTCATTCACGAAGGTACCACCCCCTTGGCGGCTGGTAAGCAGGCCTCGTGCGGCAAGCTTTTGAATGGCCTCACGTAGAGAGGGGCGTGACACGCCAAACCGTTCAGCAAGCTCTCTTTCTGGGGGCAGGCGCTGGCCAGGCTTGAGGCTACCTTCAAGAATCATTGCTTCAAGGCGCTCGGTAATCACATCAGCCAAGCGCTGCTGGCGGAGCGGAGGATAAGTCATTAGTGCAGGCCCTTATAATTGGTAAGACCAATTATAAGGGCTTTAATGATTTGTCTCAACAGTAAAAGGCTAGCAAATTGATAGCTATTGGCACCGTTTATTTGACTTATAACTAAAGTATATGACCGAAATATGCCATGGTGGGCGATGCGTGTTTGACACGACTGCGGCGCCTCATTACTGTTGAGGATAATTTTTTGTAAATTGGTAAAACCAATTTTTATCTGAAGCGCCTAATACTGACGCTTCGATGACCGTTTACAGATAGTACTTATAGATAGTGCATCTATTTATTGCATAGGGCCTGCCATGATCATTTCATCACCTACGGACTACCGCCAAGCTGCCAAGCGTCGTATCCCCCCGTTTCTGTTTCACTATGCTGATGGCGGGTCATACGCAGAGCATACGTTGCGGAGCAATGTTGAAGACCTAGCGGGTGTCGCGTTGCGGCAGCGGGTGTTGAAGGATATGTCGTCGCTATCGCTGGAAACCGAACTGTTTGGTGAAAAGATGGCAATGCCTCTTGCCTTGGCGCCGGTGGGGCTAACAGGCATGTACGCTAGGCGTGGTGAAGTCCAGGCAGCACGGGCAGCGACCAAGAAGGGCATACCGTTTACGTTGTCGACGGTCTCCGTATGTCCAATTGCAGAAGTGGCAGCGGCAGTGGAGCGGCCCATCTGGTTTCAGCTTTATGTATTGAAGGATCGGGGCTTTATGAAGCACGTGCTTGAGCGTGCTAAGGCGGCAGGGGTTAAAACATTAGTCTTCACCGTTGATATGCCTGTGCCTGGAGCGCGTTATCGCGATGCCCATTCAGGCATGAGCGGCAAAAGCGGGCCTATGAAACGTATGCTTCAGGCTGCGTTGCATCCTCTTTGGGCTTGGGATGTCGGTGTTTGTGGCCGCCCGCATGACCTAGGCAACGTGTCTGATTATCGTGGTCAGCCGACAGAACTTGAGGATTATATTGCTTGGCTTGGCGATAACTTTGACCCCTCTATTTCCTGGAAAGATCTGGATTGGATTCGTGAGCAGTGGGATGGCTCAATGATTATTAAGGGCATATTGGATGCTGAAGATGCCCGTGATGCAGTCCGCTTTGGGGCGGATGGTATTGTGGTTTCCAATCACGGTGGCCGTCAGTTGGATGGCGTGCCTTCTACTGCACGTGCCCTGCCTGCTATTGCAGATGCAGTTAAGGGTGACTTGTCCATCCTGGCAGATTCTGGTGTGCGTAATGGGTTAGATGTAGTGAGAATGATTGCCATGGGTGCAGACACAGCATTGATAGGTCGTGCCTTTATCTATGCGCTTGCAGCGGCAGGTGAGGCGGGGGTTGCTAACCTGCTTGAGCTATTCGAAAAAGAGATGAAGGTGGCGATGACGCTCACCGGTGCGCGAACGATTGCTGATCTCAGCACCGAATCATTAGTTCCTGACGCAATTCCTGCGCTTAAATAACGCTCAAATAGAGGGGGTGATGCTGCCAGCATTAGAGTAACAGACGAATGTTGGCGTTTTTTTACAAAATCCCTTGCCAAGACGGCAGCGAATCCGTAAAGTACGCATCCGCTGCCGGGGACGCACAGCGTTACCAGCGGTGATTGAAGGTGAAAACCTTCGGTTTGTCAGAGAGTTAGGGTAGTTATAAAGAAAGCATCGTTATCTCGCTTTCTTAACCCACTCGCTTCACTCGCTAAAAACAGTGATTGACAAACACCAGGAAATGCGTAGAATACGCCT
>NZ_JABUZD010000073.1:0-732 GCF_014897875.1 Halomonas sp. 3A7M | reverse complement strand
GGCTATGGAGTTTTGCACGCGATTAATTTTGAATAGGCACTTACATGAACGTTTCGAGTCATATCTTGGCACATGAGCCACTCAGTTAGAGGATGTAGATCGTGCTGCTTGCATCAAGGACTATTGCTATGGCTTCAAGCGACGGGAATTAGAACCGTTAACAGCAATTTCTGACCAATCAATCTTGTGTCATGTGATCTCTAACAGGGGATAGTTTATGTCTGACAACCGTTACCAGTTTGATATTACCGATGGGCATGTTTTAGCTATTCGGGAATGGGACGATGGCCGCTGGGAAAATGAGGCCATTGATAACGACGATCGTTACAGCGTTCAGGGCAACCGTATCGTCAAAACCGAGTGGAACGATGATGATATAACGATTTATGAAGATCGTGGCGACGGCGTGTATTTTGAAATTTTTGACGGTGAACTTAATGACTGGAATCGTCGGAATGACTCAAATGACATGAATAACATCGATGGATTGGATATTCAGAGTGACTGGGATGATCGGATTGATTTTAACGAGGACCGGCTTACCTATGACCAGCAAGTGACACTTTTGTATAGCGCTGCGTTCGATCGTGCTCCAGACCAAGCTGGTCTGACTTACTGGAGTAACCAGATGCGGGGCGAAGACGATCTGGACCTGGATGATATCGCTGAGATTTTCATGGCCTCTGATGAGTTCATCAACCGTTATGGCAGCAACCTCAATAACAGTGATTT
>NZ_JABUZD010000072.1:0-5799 GCF_014897875.1 Halomonas sp. 3A7M | reverse complement strand
GAGATCCGCTATATTCTCGACGTGGGCAGTAAGACGCTCGCGACCGCGTCCATCGAGGTGATTGAGCCAGAGATCGGCATTTCCGGGCCTGAAATCGTCCGCGCTGAGACTAAAATCGATATCACTTGGTCTTCAACGATCAATTCCAGGGACATGGTCGCGATCGTGTCGGCGGGTGCCGATGAGGGAACGCGAAACATCTATTTGCGCGCGGGAGACAAGACCAAGGGGCGATTGATCGCTCCCGCCGAACCAGGCCTCTACGAGATCCGCTATATTCTCGACGTGGGCAGAAAGACTCTTGCAAGCATTCCGCTGGAGGTCGTCGGAGCCGATGCGCCGCTGGACGATGGCGCGGGACTGTCGGTGCCAGAAACCGCAGGTAGTGGCGAGACGATCACAGTGACATGGACCGGCGAGAGCGACAGCACCGATCAGCGGATCGCGCTTGCGCACAAGGATCAGCCCGATTTTAGCTGGATCACGGTTCAGTCGGTCGCCGAGGAAAAATCTATTGACCTGACAATGGCGGATGAGGCGGGCCTCTATGAGGTTCGGTTCCTGGACGTTTCCGGGCGTGAGGTGCTTGGCCGATCCGTCGTGGAGGTGAAATGATGATACGCCGAGCTCTTTCCGTCACCATCCTTGTCGTCCTCGCATCGACTCCAGTCGCACGGGCAGAGGTAGACGGTAACGGCCCGGATTTGTGGCGCGTCACCGGCGGCGTTGCAGTCGATGACGTGCTGAACGCTCGTATGGGGCCGGGCACCAACTATCCGGTGATCGAGCAATTCGCCTCCGACATGGAACGTGCTGGATGGGTAGCGCAGCGCTTTATGACCCGCGACAACGGTGCCGCGTCAACATTGCCCGAGGGGGCGGGTTCTTCGGATGTGAGCAACCCGCTTGAAAGGTTGTCCGCACGTTTTCTGGAGGGATATGAAGAGCAGGATACCCTACAAGTACTCGACCAGGTCCTTGCCAATCTAGAACCAGTGAATTCGCAATCGTCGGTTTTTTTGCCAAGCGCGCAGATCAGGCCGCTGACCATGGCGGTTCTGGCTCTTGAGGCGGCTGAGGGAGTGCGCGGCCGAGTCCGCTACCGCATCACCTATGGTATTGAACCGTTTCCGGATCTGGCGAGCCGCGTTCCGTATCCCGTCAGCTTTATTCAGGTAGACCGCTTCAGCCTGGGATCGGCCATCCGCCAAGACGCAATCGATTCAATCGGGGCGGAGTACGTGGAACCTCCCGAAGCGTTCGACGTTGGCCCGCATGTGTCCTGGCGCTTCGTCACCAGGCCCGTGCAGGGGGCAGCGTCAGACATCGTGGCTGCCGGGCGGATCGAGCTGTCCGAAGCGCAGGCGCAGGGCTGACCTGCTTGAATAACCCTTGACTCTCACCTGTCATGGAGCTTGGAAACGCCGCCCTGTGGAGCGTAGAGAAAGAGACGCCGCTGAATACGGCATCGGTTCCTTTTGAGGTCGCACGTGCCGACCTTTTGACCCTCGCGGCCGCCATCGACGAGCTGACGGGCGAGAACAATTTTGGCGAGATTGGACAAGTTCGCGCCCTCCCCGATTTGCCCGATCCTTTCCTTGAGGCAGTGATCGAGATTGGCCTTGCGCAGGACTCTGTCCTGGATGCGGGTCTTCGCCGCAGTGGGCTGAAGGACGACTCGATCTCTGCGATCTGGCAGCGGCTGATCATCATTCCGATGGGGGAGAACGCTCAGACGCCCACCGCATATCGTGCAAAGACTTACGAATGCCATCGCGGTTCGCAGTTCCCGCCCGAGGGCGGATTGCGCCCATGATTCCCATGGCAGCCAAGGAGGTTCTGGATGCCTTGTTCAGTAAAGACAGTGGACAAAACCGGTAGGCGATCAATCGTTGTACACGGGGTTGTTGTGGTGCTCGCAGTTTGCGCGTCGTTGGTTTTTGGCGGTCTTCTGGCCTCTGCGCAGGAAGTCGGCACATACGCGTTTGTTGATGCTCAGGAACTGAACCTGCACGCGGCGCCGAGTACAGGATCATCCGTCATTCGCACCCTTCCCCGCAGAACGGTCGTCAGTATTCTTGAGCGTAAAGGGGGCTGGGCCCGGGTCTTTGTTCAGGGTGCCAATGGGGAACCGGCAGAAGGTTGGCTATCAACGCATTTTTTGGGCAGCAACGCGACAACAATCGCCGAGCTCCGCCCTGGCCAATCCGACGGACGCATTCGCAGACCCGCGCTGTCCAACCAACCTCATCGCTGGGCTGGGCCACTTAGGGTCAGCCAGCTCGACTTTGATTGTCGAAGGCCACTTTTTGGCAACAGCGGCATACGGAAATGTGCCGCAAGCGTTCGTGTCCAGTTATCCCCCGAGGAATACGATCCCAATCGCACCGACCGCGTTTTAGTCGCATGTCGAGGCGAGATCTCCTATCAAACGGAGAATGAAGGTTATGCAAAGCGCATCGTGGCATTCGAGAGGAGGAGCATCTCCCTTGATGACCGATTGGGGCACACGGTGAGAGTCGACTTCGATGTCCGCTCCGACAGAAGTAAAATCATTTCCGCTCAGCTCCAAGCCTTTTCCTGTGCACGGGATTAGGCAGCGGTGCTGGTCGTGCGCTGGCCACCCGCCTTCGCCACTCGTGAGAACCCCCATTGTAGCGCCCATGGAGAAATTCCTTCCTGTCCTGCTCTGAGCGAGCCAATCCCAGGTCAGGCTGCAGACCGGAAGGTGATTTCAGCTAATTCGCTGGCAGGGGGGAAGCCGAGCGCGACGCCTTTCTGGTGCGCTTTACCCCGGGTGGTAAGGGAATCGGCTTTGCCGTGCTAGGCGGTGCTTTTGCCGAAGGGGTCGATCTTCCTGGCGAGCGCCTAATCGGCGCGTTTATTGCCACCTTAGGCTTGCCGCCGTTTAACGACTTTAACGAAGCGCTGAAAACGCGCATGAACACCCGTTTCGGCCGAGGCGACGACTACACCTACCGCATACCCGGTATGATCAAAGTGGTGCAGGCCGCCGGAAGGGTGATTCGCAGCCCCGAGGATGAAGGGGTTGTGATATTAATGGACGACCGTTTTGCCCAAGCCAAAGTGCGTGCTTTGCTGCCACGCTGGTGGGGGCTAGACAACCACTCATCTTCTTAGAGGAGATGCACGAGCAATGACAGATTTACTCTGGTACCAGTACCTTCTCATCGGGCTTATTTTTGCCTGGAGCGGCTTTGTTCGCACCAGCCTTGGCTTTGGCGGTGCCGTGCTGGCGCTGCCTTTTCTGCTGCTGGTGGTCAACGAACCGCTGGTCTTCCTGCCAATTGTGGCCATTCATCTGCTGATTTTTTCCAGTTGGATTGCCTGGAGCGGCCATCGACAAGTGCAGAAAGTGGGCGTGGGAGGTACGTCGCCGGAAAGTAATATCGATTGGGGCTATTTAACCAAAGCCCTGAAAATCATGATCGTGCCTAAGTTGATCGGGGTGGTGGGGCTGTTAACGCTGCCCTCTCAGATCATGACCAACATCATTTTCGGCATTGTGATCATTTATGCCATTGGCTACGTGCTGAATAAACCGTTTAGAAGTAACAACAAATACGTCGATATCGTACTGCTGGCGCTTGGGGGCTATGTCAGTGGCACCTCGTTGATTGGCGCGCCGCTGATTGTCGCGGTGTTCGCCACTCACGTCGTCAAAGAGCAGCTGCGCGACACCATGTTCGTGCTGTGGTTTATCCTGGTGATGATCAAAATGGCGTCGTTTATCATCGCCGGCGTCGACCTCCAACTGATTCATCAACTATGGCTACTGCCCTGCGCATTTATCGGCCATTTGCTAGGCGAAAAAGCCCACCGCTACATGCTAAAAGCAGACACCGGGCTGTTCTTCCGCGTACTGGGAGCCGTGCTGATCTTGGTCAGTGTGGTGGGTCTGATTCACCCGCCAGGGTAGGGGGAGTTCAGGGCATACATTATGCCCCGCTGATCAATATCGCTGAGCTGTGTATGATGTGCCGCATTACTTACGAATTGCACCTACCTAGATGTGGAGATCCACCGTGAACACGGAGAGTCATTCTCAGCTTGCCGCTTTTATATGGTCGGTCGCTGATCTTTTGCGCGGTGATTTCAAGCAGTCCCAGTATGGCCGTATCATTCTGCCGTTCACGCTGCTGCGTCGCTTGGAGAGTGTTCTTGAGCCTACCAAGGCCAGGGTGCTAGAAGCTGCCGAGGATCATCAAAATAAGCCTGAAGCCGTACGTGAAAAGCTGTTGCTGCGCGCCGCCAATCAGCCGTTTTTCAACGCCTCACCGCTGAGCCTGAGTAGCCTTTCCGATACCCAAACCAGCGACGACCTAATGAGCTATGTGCAATCGTTTAGCCAGAGCGCCCGGGAGATCTTCGAGCACTTCGAGTTCGAGAGCTTTGTTCAGCAGCTCAGCGCCAATGACCTACTCTATAAAGTTGTGCGGCAATTTGCGGCGATTGACCTAAGCCCTGCACGGGTGACCAACCACGGTATGGGCGGTATCTTTGAAGAGCTTATTCGCAAGTTTGCCGAAAGCTCCAATGAAACCGCAGGGGAGCACTTCACACCCCGAGATATCGTCCATCTGACCACCTCACTGGTGTTGACCGGGCAAGAAGCCAAGCTTAGGCCCAATAGCATCGTTACCGTCTATGACCCAACCGCGGGTACCGGTGGCTTTCTTTCTGAAAGCGACGACTACATTCAGCAGGTCAGCCAGAACGTGACTGTTTCGCTGCACGGCCAGGAGCTCAACCCTGAGTCTTACGCCATCTGCAAAGGCGATATGCTGGTTAAGGGGCAGGAAGTCGAGCAAATCAAGCTGGGCAACACGCTCTCTGACGACCAACTGGCGGGCGAGCGCTTTGACTACATGCTCTCTAACCCACCGTTTGGCGTGGAATGGAAGAAGGTACAGACGCAAGTCACCGATGAGCACAAGCAGCGTGGCTACGATGGCCGCTTTGGCCCTGGTCTACCGCGTGTGTCGGATGGCTCGCTGCTGTTTTTGATGCACCTTGTGGCCAAGATGCGCAACCGCCAAGACGGTGGCTCGCGCATCGGCATCATCCTTAACGGCTCGCCGCTGTTTACCGGTGGCGCGGGCAGTGGGGAATCTGAAATTCGCCGCTACCTGCTGCAGCATGATCTGGTCGATGCCATCATCGGCCTGCCCACCGATATGTTCTATAACACTGGCATTGCCACCTATATATGGGTGCTTTCCAACAACAAGTCCGTCGAACGCAAAGGCAAAGTACAGCTGATTAACGCTACTGGCCGGGCCAGCAAGATGCGCAAGTCGCTGGGCAGCAAGCGCCAATACATTACCGACCGTGATATTGACGATATCGTGCGGCTTTACGGTGCCTTTGAAGAGAACAGCGAGAGCAAGATTTTCCCCATAGAAACGTTTGGCTATCGGCGGATTACCGTCGAACGGCCACTGCGCCTCAACTTTGTAGCCAGCGACGAACGTCTAGCCAAGCTGGACGACGAAAAAGCCATTCAGAGGCTAGATGAGGGAGAACAAACTGCCCTTAAAGCTGCCTGCGAGCAATTAGGTGAGCAGCGCTACACCAACCGGAAAGCGTTTACCAAGGCGCTGAATGCGGCGCTCAAGGCTGAAAGCTTAAAAGTTGGCGCACCCGTACAGAAGGCCATTTTCAACGCGCTTTCCGAGCGCGACCCGGAAGCAGATATCTGCCTGGATAAGCACGGCAATCCCGAGCCAGACACCCAGGGAAAATGCATGAAAACCCGCGCCATGATGCGGCTTTCAG
>NZ_JABUZD010000011.1:0-1682 GCF_014897875.1 Halomonas sp. 3A7M | reverse complement strand
GAACAGGGTATCAGAGGGTGCGACACTCATCCTGACACTGGGGGAGGTCGCGCGTCTTACCCTGGGAGGTTTGGTGATCTGCCACAGTGCTACCGGCGTCGAGAGGCGACGGGATGGGTTACCAGACGTCAGCCGAGGCCATAGTAAGTGCCGGTTCACTACGGCACCAAGGGCCGAACATGAAGAACCGCGAGTAGGCGATAACGTCTCGAGGATCGATCATGAAGACAGACCATGACGCTAATACCGTCACTCACCCAGAGGGGCAGGAGCAGAACTCCGCGCCCCAGCCGGTGGGCGTCGAGACGGTCCCGGCGTCGTTATCGTGGACGAAAGCGGAGTCAGCCTCGCTCATGGAGCGGGTCGTTGACCCGGAGAACATGGAGCGAGCTTACCGTAAGGTGGCTGCCAACAAAGGTGCACCGGGTGTCGATGGCATGACGGTGCATCAACTGGCTGACCACCTAAAACAGCACTGGCCAACGTTGCGTGAGCGGCTGTTGGCCGATGCGTATCACCCGAGTCCAGTTCGAGCAGCCACGATCCCCAAGCCTAAAGGCGGAGTGCGGCAGCTCGGAATACCCACGGTCACCGACCGACTGATCCAGCAAGCGCTGTCACAAGTGCTCATGCCGGTCTTCGACCCGGAGTTCTCCGCGTCGAGTTACGGTTACCGCCCCAAACACAGCGCCAAGCAGGCCGTATCGGCCATGAAGGCCCATGTTACCGCTGGCCACCGCTGGGTGGTCGACCTTGACCTGAAAGCCTTCTTCGACCGAGTGAACCACGACCTGCTGATGGCACGGGTAGCGCGGCGCGTTGATGACAAGCGCGTGCTGCGCCTGATCCGCCGCTATCTGGAAGCGGGTATGTTCCAACACGGCTTGCCCACGCCGAGGCGACAGGGGACACCCCAAGGCGGACCACTCAGCCCGCTACTGGCGAACATCCTGCTGGACGATCTGGACAAGGAGCTGGAACGCCGAGGCCACCGCTTCTGCCGCTACGCCGATGACGTTCAGGTGTACGTCAACAGTCGGCGGGCAGGCGAGCGTGTCATGGAAAGCTTGAGTGAGTATCTCGAGAGCTCACTTCGGCTGACGGTCAACCGCACGAAAAGTGCGGTGGATCGGCCATGGAAACGCGGCTATCTGGGCTACCGTCTCACTTGGCACAAGCAGCCGAAGTTGACGCTGGCCAAGGCAAGTCTGAAGCGCATGATGCAGCGTGTTCGTGAGATCCTGAAGCGTGGCAGGGGGCGTAACACCCAACGGATAATCGAAGAGTTGGGGCCAGTCCTGCGTGGATGGGCCAACTACTTCAGCTTTGTTGATGTGAAACGGCCCTTGGAAGCGCTGGATCAATGGATACGTCGCCGCTTACGCGGCCTAATCTGGCGGCAATGGAAACGTTCAGCGACTCGTCGCCGGAAACTTCAAGGGCTGGGCCTGGACGCGCCCCGAGCTTGGAAATCGGCAGGCAATGGTCGAGGTCCTTGGTGGAACGCCGGGGCATCGCACATGAACCAGGCCCTGCCGAGGAAATGGTTTTACGACCAGGGACTGATCTCGGTACTGGATACGGTAAGAGGGCTTAACCGTTCTTCATGAACCGCCGTGGTACGGAACCGTATGCCCGGTGGTGTGAGAGGACAGGGGAGGCGACTCCCCTTCCTACTCGAT
>NZ_JABUZD010000077.1:20003-27986 GCF_014897875.1 Halomonas sp. 3A7M | reverse complement strand
CGTTCTACCGTTTTCGCATGCCTTTAGCGGGAATCCAGTGTGGTTCAGGCATTCGGGACCCTGCAGGCAAGGTCAAAATGGATTCCCGATAACCCCGTTCGGGAATGACGGGTGTAGGGCCGTCGGGAATGGCAGTGTGGCGGGACCTTCGGGAATGGCGTGGTGGGGCATCCGGGCAGGGCGGGGTTTGAAAACATCTCTAAACCTGTCTCGCATATTCACAATATTTTCTAATGGTTTGATTTTATGCGTAAATATTTTGGCACCGATGGCGTGCGTGGCCGTGTTGGCGAATTCCCCATGACCCCTAGCTTCGCGATGAAACTGGGCTGGGCGGCTGGTAAGGTTCTTGGGGCGGAAGGTATTAAAGAGGTATTGATTGGCAAAGATACCCGTGCCAGTGGCTATATGCTGGAGTCTGCTTTAGAGGCTGGCTTTTCGGCAGCAGGCGTGAATGTTGCCTTGGTGGGGCCGTTGCCGACACCTGCGGTGGCGTATCTTACCTCAACCTTCCGCGCTGACGCTGGGGTGGTGATCAGTGCATCTCATAACCCTTTTGATGACAACGGCATTAAGATCTTCGGGCAGGGAGGCTATAAGCTAACCGACGTTCAAGAGCAGGAAATTGAAAGCAAACTGCGTATTGCCCTGGAAGGCGGGATGGAGTGCGTCAGTTCAGAAGCGTTAGGCAAAGCGCGGCGTATTGAAGATGCCGCTGGCCGCTATATTGAATACTGTAAAGCGGTATTGCCCAGCACGTTAAGCCTAAGTGGCTTGAAGATCGTGGTGGATAGTGCCAATGGCGCTGGCTATAAGGTTGCCCCTGCAGTGTATAAAGAGCTAGGTGCAAACGTTATCAGTATTCATGACCAGCCCAATGGTATGAATATTAATGCAGGTTGCGGCGCGACAGCTATGCGCAGCCTATGTACGGCGGTGTTAGAACACGAAGCGAACCTTGGGATTGCGCTAGATGGCGATGCCGACCGCCTGATGATGGTGGACCATACAGGGGCGGTGGTAGATGGTGATGAGCTGCTGTTCCTGCTGGCAAAAGATGCCAAAGCAGCAGGTTATACGGGGGGCGTTGTTGGCACCCAGATGAGTAACTTGGGGCTGGAGCAGGCGTTAGCCGCGATTGATATCCCGTTTGTGCGTACAAAAGTAGGCGACCGCTACGTGATGGAGCAGCTTAAAAGCACCGGCTGGCGCTTAGGTGGTGAAGGTTCTGGCCACTTGCTAAGCCTGGATCATGCTTCCACAGGGGATGCGGTAATCGCATCGCTACGCGTACTTACATCGCTGTTAAACCAAGGCACCACGCTGCATATGGCGAAGCAAGGTATGAACAAGCTACCCCAGGTATTGGTGAACGTTCGCTTTAAAGCCAGTCTCGATGAAGACCCGCTTGAAAGTGCATCTGTTCAGCAAGCGCTTACCGAGGCAGAAGATAAGCTTGCCGCCAATGGTCGTGTGCTGCTGCGTAAATCCGGTACTGAGCCATTAATCCGTGTGATGGTAGAAGCCAGCGATGCTCAGCTTGCTCAGTGGTGTGCCGAGCACATTGCTAGCGCCTTACCCTCTGCATAGGTTGTTATGCGGCACTATATGGGTAAGAGCATAGCAAATAGCGATATTCTTGTTTTGAAACTGGCTATACTACTACTCATGGTGCGATGCAGCGTATTTCTGGTAAATAAGCCTAGCTATGATAGCATTTAAGACGTTCGTATAATCAGTTCGGGTTTGATGGCCCTAAAGAATATGCACCTAATCAATGAACATAACACACACAGAGAGCCTTAATTACGCTATGGACTTTCAGAAAGGAAACGAACTGTATCGACAGGGAGCTTACGAGCAGGCGGCTTCCTATTATGTTAAGGCGCTCCAACGTCAATGTGAATTTAAGCCCTGTTATGTGAATTTAGCCCTTGCGCTACGCAAGATAGATAATAAAGCTGCCTGCGATCAGTTGCTAAAAAATGCGCTTTCTATTCTCAGACCAGGCAAGTTAGAAGAAGATCTCTCCCTGGTAAAAAAATCCCGTTTAGTAAACGGGAAGTGGTACGTTGTTGAACATGCTATTTGGTTACCCAAGAAAGTAGATCCTGTATTGCACTACTTGGCGGTAGGTTGGCGGCTAGGCCTAGACCCCTGCAAACGCTTCGATAACGACTTTTATCTGGAAAGTCATCAAGCGCAAATGCGCCCTAATGAGATTCCATTGTTGCATTACCTGTATAAAGGCAAAGTACAAGGGAATGAGATTAAGAGTAAAGAAAAAAATGAAACTGCTGACCTAGCTATCCAGCTCTGGAGTGGCCACTCTCAAACCGCTCTAGATGTCTTTAAAAAAATGTATGAAGATGAAAATAATAGTGGTTCGCTGCGTTGGGCAGCATTGTGGCAAACAGCCCGTTGGGTCTTTTTCTGTGGAGATATTGAAAAAGCGTTAGATTACGCTATTCAAATGGAGAATGTAGCCACAGTAAGTAGTATCAGAAAAGAGACTGTCTACTTAAAGGCTTTTTGTTTACTTGCACTGGGTCGAAAACAAGAGGCCTTTGGTACTTTAAGTAAGTATGTTGCTTCACACCCAAATGATGCGGACGCACATTTTGCTATTGCTAATGCTATAGAAGAAGACGCCGATCGCATTGATGCAATAAATAAAGCATTTGCAATACATGGCTTTTGTGGAATTCGTCTTAAGGATAAAAATAAAGCACTTTCTATTGGGAATATAGTTGGCTTGCCTGCTGCAAAGGTGAAAGGTAAAAATAAAGTCTCGATCGTTATGCCCATTTTTAATGCTGGAGAGCAGGTGCGTATTGCGATTGAGTCGTTATTGGCGCAAACCTATGAGAATATAGAAATTATTGCAGTAGATGATTGTTCACCAGACGATACATTTAAAGTTCTAAAAGCACTTGAGAAAGAAGATTCCCGTGTGAAAGCAGTACAGCCCCCTCAAAATGGTGGTGCTTATGCAGCGCGAAACTATGGTCTAAGTTTTGTTACTGGCGATTTTATTACGACACATGATAGCGATGACTGGTCGCACCCACAGAAAATTGCTACGCAAGTGAAACACTTAGAGCAACATCCGAAGGTTATGGGGTGCGCTGCGCACTGGATTCGTGCACAAGCTAACTTAGCATTTACTCAGAATTGGCGGCCAGTCAAAAAGTTGATTCACTGGAGTCAATCTTCTTTTATGTTTCGGAGAGAAGTACTCGAAACGCTAGGTGGCTGGGATCATGTGCGTATAGGTGGCGACACAGAATATATTTGGCGTATGCAGTCTCGTTACGGTGAAAGTTCTTTAGCCAAGATATATGATGATGTACCTTTGGCATTTGCATTAGATGAAGAGTCTTCTTTGACGCGTACTAAAGCGACTCATGTACGTACCGTTTATTATGGTCTTCGACATATTTACAGGGAAATATGTACTTGGTGGCATGCATCACAAAAAAACTTATACATAAAAGATGCAAATGTTAAACGTGCTTTCCCAGCACCTCGTAGTATGTTTGAGCGTAGTGAGGAGCCATTGAAATTCGACGCTGTTATAGCGGGCGATTTTTCACGTTTAGAAGATTGCCAGAGTGCAGCAAGTTATATCGAAAAACACCCGAAGCAAAAAGTGGCACTGTTCCACTGGCCGAGCTTTCATAAAGCCACAGAATCGTTGTGTAACTTGTACTTTGAGCTTTTACAGCAAGGCAAAGTAGAGCCAGTTGTTATGGGGCAGCAGGTTCAAGCTGAAACCTTTAAAATCACAGATTTTGTTTTAACTGATTACCCTTTAGATGGCTACCCTGATTTTAAAGGAAAAGTAGGCTGGATGGCGATATGAGTATGAAAAAAAATAATTTAGATTTGATTTTTGATGAGATTGTAAAAAAAAATGAAATTATTAGAAAAGAAAAAAACAGAAAAGCTTTTTTATTGAATGGTGCTATAAAAGAAATAAAAGCTCTCGATATAATAGAGCGGAAACAAGCATTAGATAAATTGGCAACTTACATTTATTTAGATGAAATGACAGAGCCTTACACTCGATTGATGAGTCAGAATGGTGTTCTGATCAAAAACGTACCATCATTCAAACAGCTTCTAATACAAGCAACACGTCGGCGACAACTGTATGATTTTCAGCCAGAGTGGCGGTTAAATAATAAGACTTATGCTTATAAGTTTGTTGATCGTCTTGGTGTTAGGAGACCAGAAACGTACCAGTCTGGTGTATCTCTTGAAAAAATATCCCTTAGGAGAAAATCTGTACTTAAGCCAGAGGGTGGATCATCTAGCCACGGGGTTTTTATTTTGGGCGCTGACTCAGGTTTTGAGGTTGCAACTGGGCAAAAATTGAATTCATTTAATGCTGTTTTAAGTAAAGCTTCTGAATATCTAAGAAGTAAGCATGTAAAAAATAATGTTTGGCTACTTGAAGAGTTTGTTGGTGAAGTAGATAAAGAAAAAATATCAGCTCCTGTTGACTTAAAATTTTATTCTTTCTTTGGAAAAGTTGCTTTTGTTCTAGAAGTGGAGCGTGCTGAAAAAACTCGCTACTGCTCATGGATGCCAGATGGTAGTTTAGTTGATATCGGTATTTTTAAGCCTGAAGATACATTTGTTGGAAAGGGGTTCTCAAAAAATAATATTCTTGAAGTTGAGCGTCTTAGTAGTGAAATTAAAGCGCCGTTTATGAGAATTGATTTCATTAAGAGTGAGGATGACTTTGTGTTTGGTGAGTTCACGCCTCGTCCAGGCCAATTTTCACTATTTAATAATGAGTTTGATATTTATTTAGGTGAGTGTTATATGAGGGCCGAGGCTAGATTAATTAAATATTTAATGAAGGAGCACGTTTGAAATGAAACGACATATTTTTGTAATTATACGCTATAGTGTTTTAACAGAAAGTAAAAGCGCTTGGATGATTGGTCGAGACAGTGAGTTTGATGACTATAAAAGAAAATTATTTGACTCTGAAAGATTAAGATTACATGAAAATTTATTTAGAAATGTTACTTTTCCTTCATTGCTTAAAATGGATTCATCTTCCACGACAGTATTATTGTTTACGTCAGATGAGTTGCCTTCTGCTTTTTTAGAAAATATAAAAGATTTAATTTCACCTCATAATAATATTAGGATTATTTTAACACCTAAAGTAGGAGTTCTTAATGCGCATATAGAAAATAACTTGGAAAAAGAGTTAAAATCATTTGAAGATGATGTCTGCTACGCAACTGTCAGACTAGATGATGATGATGCAATGTCAGATTCATTTCATAAGAAACTTTTTTACTACGTAAGACCCCAGTTTAAAGGACACGCTATTTCATTTCCATATGGATTTGCTGGAGTATTTGATGGGGATAACTATACTGGATTTTATGAGCGAAAAATACCAATGACTGCTCAAGGTCTTTCTTATATAGATGTTTACACTAAAGACTCTGGGCTGCCGAGACGTGCATCGGTATTCCATTTGGGTAATCATATGAAGGTTGATGATAAAGTTCCATTGATTATGAATCCTTCAAAATCTATGTATGTTCGTACTATTCATGAGCATAGTGATATTTATAGTGATCGGTTGAGAGATAAAGCTTCCGTAACGAAATTAGTAAGTAATGAGTTGGTGAAGAAGTCATTTTCAGGTTTGACAATTTTAGAATTGAGGGAGAGAGAGGCGTGAAAGTAATACCTTATAGAATGTATAATCGAATTAGAAATTTAGGGGATGCTATAAACCCCTTTATTATCAATTCTGTAACTGGGCTTGAGCCATATTATACGCGTAAAAAAATCCCTCATGTGCTTGGTATAGGAAGCATAGCTTTCTACGCAAATAACAAGTCATGCGTGTGGGGAACTGGTGTCATAAATCCTAGAAAAGAAATTAATTCTGTCAAATTAGAAAACATACGCGCGTTAAGAGGCGAGTATAGCAAAGATTTTTTTAAAAAATCAGGCTATTTATTAGGTGATATACCGTTAGGTGATCCTGGCTTCTTGCTGCGAAAATATTATCCATATGCTAATGTAGAAAAGCGTTACAAGATTTGTATAGTTCCACATCATGCTTCTTTTTTTAATAATTCTTATGATAATTTTAGAGATAGAGAGGATGTTTGCTTTTTTAATATAATGACTAATGATATTAAAGAATTAGATAAGATTGCAGCTTCTGAAATAGTTATTTCACAAAGTTTACATGGTCTTATTTTTGCCGAAGCTTTTGGTATACCAAGTGTATGGGTTTCTGAGAAGTTTCATGATAATTGGAAGTACAAGTTTCTAGATTGGTACTCTACAACTAATGAACCTTGGGTGAAGCCACTTTCACTTGACAAAAGCGTTAATTACTTGTCTTCGCAAGCAAGGCTTAGTTACTCTAAAATAAATATTGAAAATATTGAAAATGCTTTTCCAATAAGGGAAGTTGAGTATGATTTAGGTTTTGATATCGTTCCTTTTGATGAGTGTTCGAAATTGAATGCATTAAGTGTTATTTTTGACTCTGGTTTCTCATTCGAAAAAAAAGTTATGCTTAAAAAGGAAAAGCTTGATCTAATAGCTAAAAGTATAAATAAAAAGATTTCTGATGTTTTTAAGAAATACTCTTCGCCTATGTATGCTCTTTTAGGAGATGATATAGACTCAAAAAATGTTGAAAAAATTGCTGAGATAATGGATTTAAAGTATACATTCCATTTTGCATCTATCGTTAAAGACAGAGAGCCTCCGGTTGATGAAAGAATATATATAGTCAATGGTTTGAAAGTGGCAAAAAATAAATATTTAGGAAATTCTTTTTTTGTTAGACCTAATGAGGTTTTTGATATAAATAAAGAGTTTTTGACTATATATTTATGAATGTCATAATGCACTGTGCTGAGCTATGTTGTTATGGCTAACAATTTTTATTGGTAATTTTATGCTTTGGTCAATTCGCTGTATTGATGAGTCAAGGTCTTTAGATCGTTGGGGGGGCATTAAAAAAAGCTTTACTAACTTGCAAAAATTTCTAGACGTTGATGAGTTATCTCTCCCTTGTTATAAGCCTCGCTTTATACACCATAACTTATGCGGATTCACTTAAATATTTTGCACTTTTGCAAGAAATGCCATTCCATTGAATTCCTTGTAGTATTGCAAGACCTCACTGTTAATTTGCTGGGCAAGTGATTGTAAGCCATTGATTTTAAAGGGTTTTCGATAAGCGACCCATTATCATAAAGTCCTTTAAAATCAGTTGCTTAGCTTTTTATGATAACTAAATTTACAGGTGCGCTTTGCAAAATTGCAGGGCTTTTCATGAAATGCTTTTTCTTGCAAAATTGCATACCTCAGTTGCTCCACGCTTTTCATCGAATGCAATTTTGCGCGCCTACTCTGCAAAAATGCATAGGCTAAATGGCACAGTATGTAAGGTTAAAAAGCAGATTTTAGCTGTTTAAATATTTTTCACATGGCGTATGTTTGTATGCTTTTTCTGCAAAAATGCAGGAGATGGGCCGGTCGGTATGTCGTGCAAAATTGCAGGTATTAATACTCTTGCTAGATACTTGATTTATTTAGTGTGAGGAAGGAAAGCGCGAGGCGCGCAGCGCCTCTTGGTTGAAATGCTATATTTACTGCATTAGAAGCCAGTCTTTAGTTGCTTTTTTGCTTAATAAAAGATGAAAGTCAGCTATCTAAGCTAGTGGCTGGGTGCATGCTAGACATGAGCTCACTGAGTACCGAAAGTGCGTAAGCGCCACTAAATCAACACACTTGACCTATCTGTGTTCTGTTACTTTTTTTCGACGGGCGCCAAGTTCACGTTCCAGGGCAGCAGCCTTTCCAGTGCCTCCAGCGTATCAGCGGCAGCGATGCGCTCTAGCACGTGGTGGATATAGGAAGCAGGCTCCACGCCATTGGCTTTTGCTGTTTCGATGAGCGAGTAACAGGTGGCACTGG
>NZ_JABUZD010000077.1:0-19968 GCF_014897875.1 Halomonas sp. 3A7M | reverse complement strand
CTGGCGTGCGCTCCGCGGGAGGTATCCGCGAACAGCCAAGCTCTTCGGCCAACGGCAAACGGGCGGATGGCGTTTTCTGCCAGAACGTTACTGATGTGCAGGTCGCCGCGCGCACAATAGCCGATGAGGAAGTCCCATTGGTTCAGCGTATATTCCATCGCCTGACGCGTCAGGCTGCCTTTTATCACACGGGTGACATTGGCTTCTAGCCAGGCCTTGAAGGCCTCAAGGCGCGGAAGGCTCAGTTCCTGGCGGACACGGTAGCGCTCTGCTTCGTTGAGGTTCTTGATCTGCCGTTCGATGGCGTAGAGTTTGTTGATATGGCTAAGCCCTACCTCAGCCTTGGCCGGCGTGGCGCTCTTGCCTTTCGCTTTAACCTTGGCTGCCTTAGACGCTTCCACGAACTTGCGTCGCGCATGGTCCCAACAACCAATGCGGGTAATGCCGTTGGCACGGCATACCTGGCCGTAACCGGCGTAGCCATCGGCTTGCAGGATCCCCGCGAAGTCGTCGAGTAGACGCACCGGCACGCTGCCGCCGCGGGACGGGTCGTAGGCAAAGAGCACCGACGGTTGATCCGGCGGGCCACCTCGGGTGACCCACATCCATTTATCTGACTGAGCGGTCTTGCCGTCTTCCTTGAGCACTTGCAGCCGCGTTTCATCGGCTTGAAGATACGCGCTGCTGTTTTGCACTTCGCGCATCAGCGTGATCAAGGGCGTGAAGACGTCATTCAGGCGGATGATCCAGTTGGCCATCTGCGTGCGGCTAACGGCGTGACCTAACCGCTTGAACATGCCTTCCAAGCGGTACAATGGTAAACCGTCGGCGTACTTGGACGTGATTACATACGCCAGCAGTGACGTCGACGCCGTGCACTTGCCTAGCGGATGAACCGGACGCTCCGCCACGAGGAGATGGTCGTTGCCTTCAAGCGGGAACACCGCTTTTTCCTGCCAGTATTCGAGGACTTTCAGCTGAGCGGGAATGAAATGGAGCTCTTCTTTTACCTTGGCGAAGAAGGTCTTGGTCGCCCCGACTTTTTCTTCTTCGCTGAGCGTAAGCTCAATACGCTCACGAACCAGGGTGTCGGAGAAGCCACGTTGACGACGCTGACATGAGGGACGCGGCGCGTCTTGCGCTTCGACATCGTCCGGCACCTGATCGCGTAGCGCCTCGATGTCAGCTTCCAGCTCAGTCTCATCGAACAAGTGGGCCTGATGGGCAGACTTTTCACTGCGCGCGGCGAACTGCTGAATGCGCTGCAAACGCAGCTTCTCTTCGAGCAATTGAATATAGAGATTACGCTGCTGTAACGCTGTCTGTTGGGCCGCCACCTGTTGCTGAAGCCCCGCCACAAGCTCCCTTACCTCAGCGGCTGAGAGGCCACTGAGATCAGGCATTTGGGGAGGGGCTTCAGCGTGTTTTTTCATGCGTCGATGGTAGCAAAATCGACCTGTTAAAGCACTAAAAATCAGAGCTTTATGGCCTACCCGACGCTGTCGTAATGCAGGGTTTTATGGCCGTGCATCAGGGTAATATCGTAGCCATCCAACAGCCAGTTGATCTGCTCGCCGGTCAGCGCCATGATGTCATCCGAGGGGCCGGGCCACTTGAAGCGCTCCTCGGCCAGTGCCTTGTAATAAAGCACGAAGCCATTGTCTTCCCACATCAGGCACTTGATCTTGTTCCGCTGTCGGTTGGTAAAAGCATACAACGCCCCGCTAAAGGGGTTGTGTCCCAGCTCTTGCTCCACCAATAGCGCCAGGCCGTTGGCTTGCTTGCGAAAATCAACCGGTGCGCGGTACAGGTAGATCTCGGGCATTTCCCACGCGGGGCGTAAATAGCGCGGCCGTTTCACAGTTGCCTCAGGATGTCGCCCAGTAACGCCACATTGCCCGCGTGCAACCCCGTGACCGTGATGCCACCGGGCAGTGAGACTGCAAGCCCCGTGGAATCTATTTCGTTTGCGATGACGGTATTGGGATACGCGACGGTGGCAAAACCGGCGACCGGCTCTTTTGTTGACGATGCGCTGGCCAAGAGCTTTTGACGCCAGTAAGCAAACTGATGGTACGTTAGCGCTTGTTGCTTGCAAAACGCCATGCCGGACAAGCCAGAGGTTTGCCATTCGGTTACTTGTTGCTGCCAATATTGCTCACGTTCTTGATGCGTCATGACACCACCTCACAAAAATCTGATGGCATCAGTGTGAGGGGGTAAAAGCGAGAGCGGTAGATGTCGATTTATTGGCGCTTACAGTGCGTGCGCGGGACACGTCACTTAGCGCCGTAGCGAGGAGTGAATCCTCCTGTTGCCCCTGCAGCGTATTACCGGCACGATTGTACCTCTAGCTAATCGTCTCCACCTCGAACGCCACGACCTGCCGCTGCTGTCGAGAGAACTCTACCCCAATTAAATGGATCGGCTTGCCGGCTGAGCGATATTTGTCGGCATAGCCCTTGGCTTTGATCTGCGCGAGCGCTTTGCCCTCTGGCAGCTGCTCCACCACCTTGAACTCGAACAGGTAGAGATGGCCGCCG
The DNA here is from genome assembly GCF_014897875.1 of Halomonas sp. 3A7M. Taxonomy (NCBI): domain Bacteria; kingdom Pseudomonadati; phylum Pseudomonadota; class Gammaproteobacteria; order Oceanospirillales; family Halomonadaceae; genus Halomonas; species Halomonas sp. 3A7M. The sequence goes on along the minus strand of NZ_JABUZD010000077.1, from coordinate 17,425 downwards.
AAGTCGACGGTCATGTCCACCCGACCATGATGGGTGGCATCCTCCACCGTGACCGTGAGGCCCAAAGCGGCAAAATGGCTGTAGAAGACGCTTGCGTAGTGGCCTTCGTATTGCGCAATTGGGTTGTTGCGGTACCAGTCGTGGGGTAAGCCGGCATAGAGGGCCTTGAGGTGAGCCTCCAGGCCAGCAAGGTCATGGTTCTTTAAGTGTCTGAACAGCGTGCGGCGCTCACGTGGGCCGTTCTCCACGCCCAGCGAGGGTAGCAGGGCGTGGTTCAAGCTGGTCTCGACCTCATGATTGGGGAAACCCAAGATGTATTGGCGGTAGCCCAGCATCGGTTCCTGTACATCTTTGATTGTCAGGTAGCCGGCCTGAAAGAGCAGGGCGTCGGTACTAATATCATCTACGTCGAACTGGCTGAGTAGCTCGTACTCTGTTTCCCACTGGTTAAGCTGAGGAGTGAAAACTCCGCGTTGCTTGAGTATGTCGACCAGAAAGGTAGGCGTGGCGCTCCCGAACCAGTAGGGGCCAAATTCGCGTTTCTGGAGTAGCAGCAGTACATCGAAAGGGTTGTAGACGGAGGTAACGTTGGGGCCACCCCAACGGTAGCCGTTGTACCACACCCGGATTGCATCGCGATCCAGCCCGGGCAGCGCTGGGGCGAATACCGTGTCGATATCGTCATCGGTATAGCCACAGATCGTACTGAACAGGGCGTCCAGCGTAATGTCGTTGAGGTTGTTTAGCCCCGAGAAGAGGCTGACCTTACTGAACTTAGAGACCCCTGTAATCAACACCAGGTGTAGGTGGGGATCAGCGTCCTTGATCACACTATAGAGGTTCTTCAGCCCCTCGCGCAGCTCTCGGGCACGCTCGTGTGACAGAATACTGTCGAGAATAGGCTTATCGTACTCGTCGATTAGTACCACGGCACGCCGGCCATTTTGATGGTGGGTTTGCTGAATCAGCTCCCGAAAGCGGCCGGCGATAGAGGTATTGCGCAGAGAAACGCCTTGCGCTTCAGCTTGGGCGTCGAGCAGCTCATGGATGTGGATATCCAGCTCCTCTCGGTTACGCATTACGCCACTGCCGAAACTTAGGCGAATTACCGGGTGGGTCTGCTGCCAGTCCCAGCGATCGTGAATATACAGCCCTTCGAACAGCGACTGACGGCCCTCGAACAGGCAGCGCAGCGTATCAAGCAGCAGGCTCTTGCCGAAGCGCCGGGGGCGCGATAGGAAGTAAAACTTGTTCTGGCGAACCAAGCGTTCGATGACGGGCGTCTTATCGACATAGTAGTAGCCACCCTCGCGGATCTCCGAGAAGGTCTGAATCCCGATGGGCAGTCTAAGACGTTGGTCGGTCGCCATGCGAGGTCTCCAGGTATCCACAGCAGTTGCTCTTTGGCACCAGTCTACCACGCTGTGCCGATAGTGCGTGTGCGGGTCACGTCACTCAGCATGCTAGCGAGGAGCGTAGCATCACTACGATGGAACTTCTGGTGAAAAAGTAGACCCGGTAGCCGCAGCCAGAGAGTGTCACAATGAAAAAAAATCTCCCGCGTTATTCTCAAATTCGTCGGCGATGCGTATGTAACGTTCGAATGTATTCTGATCGCGATGGCCACTGACACGCTTGATTTGCTGATCGCTTTTACCGCGCAGATGCGCCTCCGTTATAAATCCGGCACGAAAGCTATGGGGCGTATAGCCTTCAGTGGCTAGCCCCGCCTTTTCCAATGCTTTTCCCATTCTAATGTAAAGTGTCTGGGCGACCATGCGTCTAGCGCTTAGTTTTCCGCGTGAGCTAATGCCTCGAAAGAGTGCGCCTTCCGTAATGCCAGAGACCGTTAGCCAATGCTCTAGCATGGTGACAGGACAGTAGTGGCTTCCTGCCGGTGCTCGCATAAGGCTCTTTGTTTCAACCCTGCTGGAACGATTGGTCTTACTGTAATGTAGGGTGATAACGATCCCCTCGGGACGCCATTCAATATCTTGGTAAGCAAGTACGACGATTTCACTGCGCCGAAACGCGCCATAAAAACTCAGTAAAAACAGCGTACTGTCTCGTAACCCATGCAACGTTTTTCGATCTAGCGCATCGAGTAGGCGATGTAACTCTTTGAGACGCAATGCCGGAGCTGAGGTTTGACGCATATTTCGACTTTTCTTTATGCCGCGCAATATGTTTCGAACGGCAATGGTTTTCACGGGTGAGGGTAGGTTGTGATAGCGATGCCACATATGGAGCGAATTGGCATAGCGTTCTAGCGTGGCTGGTTTTTTACCCAGCGCATTTTGCGCAGACAAGTAGTTAGCGATATCGATCTCAGTGGCCGGCAGAATACCGCCGGCTTTTTGATAGATGCTTAAATCGGCACGCATGGCACGCACTGTATTCGGTGAAACGCTTTCTGACAGCAGACGCCTTGCTTCAGGCGATAAGCCGATGGGATTGTTGGTCACCTCGTAATGGCGTGAGTTACCTGGAATCGGTGGGAGAGGATGGCGGCGTTTTTTCATCGCTAGTACCCTTCAGTCCGTTAAGCGTAAAGCTATGAGGCGTTCATAAAACGCCTGTGAAAATGCCACATCTGTCTCAGTGCTCATGGTCTGGCTATGATGAGGAGCTTGAAAAGACAGTGTGAGGCCGCTCGCATCAGAGGTACGTGCTTCACTCTTTTCGGAGGGGGTAAATGCTTGAGTGGTGACAGTGCTGTTGTGCGCGATAGCGTCGGCATGATGGAAATGTGACCCGTCGTCGACGGCACGGTTTTTGTTACCCGTGCTCTCCACCTTGGCTAATTCATCGGGAAGGTCGTCAGTCAGTCGTCGAGCAAACCGGCGCAATAGAGGTTCGTTAAGTGCATAGAAATAGCAGTGCTCATCATGGCGGGTCTGGCGGCGAATAATGCGTCCGAGTACTTGACGAAAGAACTGTTCCGTTCGCACATGGCTGAGATAACAGCATACTCGTAGCCGAGGCAGGTTAACGCCTTCAGTGACCATCCCAACGGAGACAATCCAAGCCGTGTCGGCATCGCGAAAAGTGTCTAATTGCGTATGCGCCGTTGGATCATGGCTAGTCACTAAACAAACTGTTTGGTGTGCATCTTCTAGACGCTGCGTAATCTCCTCGGCATGCTGAATGCTAGCAGCGACCACTAAGCCACCTGCTTTCGGGTCGTGCTGGCGGAGAGTGCTTAAGCGTTTGATGCCGAGTGTTAATACATGCTGAAGCGGCGCATCATCGTGAAGAAGAGTGGCATAGTGAACACTCGGGTGCTTGAGCAGCTGTGGAATGCTTGTGTACTGGCGTGCTTCTTTGCGCCCAGTTCTGGGATGCGTTCTTGTCATCCCGATAGAGTGGTTATCGACAAGTTGTATCGTAGGATAGCGACATACACCGTCTTGAATGGCTTCTTTTAAGGTATATACGTAATCAGGTATTAGCTGCTTTTGCGACGGCACGCGGGAGAGAGAGTCGCTGGAATTGCTTGGTAGATCCGTTGCTTCCACATAGCGTAACAACGGTAAACAGCTGCCATCTGTCCGCCAAGGCGTCCCTGACAAGGCGAGCGTAAAGCGCACATGTCGCTCTAGCGCAATGAGAGCGAGTCCCCATTGATTGGCTTGTTGTGCTTGACCGCCGGGGGCCGACGCATGATGGCTTTCATCCCAGATCAAGAGCACATGCGCATTGAGGCACAGCTGTTTTAAAGACGCCAAGCGGTTGGAAAGGGCGTGGTACGTTAATGCCACGCCAATAGAGCCCAATTGACCATCAAGTGAGCGGTTGAGTACTTTTTCAAGCGTATGCCGCGCGTCATTTACCACTGCTCGCGTGGGGCCAAGATAAACCACATAGTCGATATCACTCCGTTTTATTAGTGCCTCGGCGAGCACGGCAGCCAGCAGCATTTTTCCTGCCCCTGGCGTGGCTTGACAGAGAAAGTGTGGCATCTTTGATGATAGTTGGATGAGCGCTCGTTCTAGGCATTCTGTTTGCCACTGGCGTAACATCGGGATGGATGCGCTGGCGTCATTTACTGGTTGTGTAGGAGAGTCGGGGCTCATGAGCGCAACTCCTGACGTGACAGCTGAGCGCGCAATGTGAGGTTAGCGTCCCACTCGCCTTTTAGATGATTGCTCTTTTCTGTCGCGGCTTGAAGTAGAGGAGTGATGCGTGCTTTTTCAGTGGGATATTGGTCGAGAATTTTCTTGTAATACTCAGCCTCGCTGATCGCGACATGCATGCAAGCGTTGAGATGCTGGCGGTCTTTTTCAAGAAAGGTAAGGAGATCGTCAGTGGTGCTAGACAGCGCTGAAAGCGGTGACAGCTCCTCGGCGGTTGGTTGTTCACAAGCTGTTTCTTCCGCATCAAAGTGTAAGCGGAAAATAGCGCGTTTTTTATCGGCCATCCCTACGCGAGTCGCAAGTCCTAGACGTTCTAGTGCATGTACGCGATCGCGAACATAGTAGCGCAACCGAGTTCTGTCGTAGTCGCTGAACTCTGGCATGGCATGCAAAGCGTCGCGTACGTCTGGAATAGTGAATTCAGTGTTGGTGTAAGCGTAGTGGAGCAGCTGGCTGTCTAGCGCTTCTGCGATCATACGCCCTAGTGGATTATTGTGACGTGGTTTACGAGGTGGTAGTGAGGAAGAGGTGATTTGGCTCATGAGCGCACCTCCTCAGCATTATCTGCTGGCACAAAGACGGCAGCGCGACAATTAAGCGTCGAAATACGCAGTAGTGAAATATGTGAAGGGTGAGAACAAGCGGGGTAGGTATTAACGAGTAACGAAGCAGAAGAAAGTGGCTTTTTATAATGAAGGGACGTGACGATACTTAGTGCCATGGGTAAGCTCCTTTGTGTTAGAGCCGTCCCCGTTGTCGCCAAACAACATGGAGGCGGCCGTACGCAGGTTGGCGAACCGGACACAAAGGAAACCGGCAGACTCTAAGGTCTCCCACGCACGACCACCATAGACATGGTGTACGTTATCTCAGTGTCTACCATGATAAAGACACTAATACGCCTTTGTGGTATCAGGTCGCCAAACCTGGCTAAGATAATTATCTTAACGACTGTAAAAATATCAGGGCTTTTTTGACTTGTAAAGTAGTTGCGTTTTTTCTTCGATCATAGGCATGGCCTGATTGGAATGTGGGGCATGTTCATAACAGCTGCTCTAGCAAATAGGATGCTAGGGCGCGCATGATTTAAAGTTGGAGGCTTTTAGCCTGTTAGTTTGGTTTTTGGTGCCAGTATATCGCTATGAATGAGGCCCAACGTATGTGCATAGTTTTCTATCAGCGTGCCAGGTTCACGATGACCTATCCACTTGGTGGCCTGTAAGAGCAACGTGCCCCGCGATAATGTATCGAGTCCTTCAGCCCCGCAAAAATATTCGAGTATGGTTTGCAAGGGTGCAGGTTGAAACATCCAGTGATATTTATGCTGTAGAGCATCGCGAAATGTGTGATGTTGTGCCGCATGTAGCCTTAGTAGTGTCCATGAAACAGCGGCATGGCGCAGTCCGTGAAAATCAATATCTTCGCCCAGCATATAGCGCATCCATTCAATGACGGGTTGAATTAATGATTTTCGTACATAGGCCTGTGGTGAGTGGCGTGGGCCAAACAGTGCGGTTTCCGCTAATGACCACGACGAGCATTCTGCTTGGCGTGTTTTGACCCACTCATACATGCAGTGGATGACAGAGGGGGGAGCCATGACATGCAGTGCTACCCGTCTCCTCGCCGCCGCTGTTTTGCCACCTAGGATTTCGACCCAACAGTTACGATCCCCCTGTTCATTTGTAGCGCTGAAAACCACCGAGTTGAGTGTTAGTGCTTCGACCTCTGAGGCGCGCAGGCCACCGTAAAATCCCAGCGCAATCACGAGTCCCATCATTTGACGGGGATCGCCTGGGGGAACGTTATGCGTCAACGTACACCACAGCAACTGCATATGATCGGGCGATAGAATGCGTGTGCGCAGGACGCTGGGCGCGAGTGAGCCTGATCTGTTTTTGGGCAGCGAGATGTCTTCTAACATGCCGTAGTGTTGGCAGAACTGCATAAATTGACGAAAGCTCTTTATAAAATTTTCCCGCGTGCGGGCAGACCACTGGGTGCCAGACTGAGCCTCCATGTGTAGCTCGAGGACAACGTCATCATCCCAATCGCTCAGGTCGAGCACAGCTTCGTGCAATAGCATCGTAATCGGTGTCAGTCGAGAGAGTAGGGTGCGTGCCGTACTGAGCTTATTGCCCTGACTGCGCAGCTGGTGATACAAAAATTGCAGTATCCAGTCGAGGTAGTGGCCTCGATGCCCGATCAGTCGGGTGAGCCGCTTCTCGTAGCGCGTTAAAAGCGCTTGCATGGGTGCATCGTGTTTTTTGGCAACCACTTTGGTCGGGTGCAGTCGGGCCGTATCCGCTAAAAATTGTTGCAGTAGATTTTTAGCGCGACGCTGCCAATCGATTGGTAAATGTTGCGTAGAGAAACTATAAACACCCGCTGGGCGTGTTGTAGAGCTCGTTTCAGGAATCGGTGCTGGTGTTTGAGAGTGCTTGGATACCCGGGCTGGTAACCGGCCCATGTGGGCACCTGGTGTATATTGATGCGCGTCGTTGTGTTGGGCGAGCAGTGGTACCGGAGTGCACGTGGGCAGTGGGTATTGGCGCAGTAGGGTAGACCAGAGCGGTGGGGTGCCGCGCATCACGTCAACGTAGCGGCTAGCGGATACTACGGATGACCAGTGACGTACTGCAGGCCACGCATGGCTATCAGGATGTGAGCGCAGTTCCGTTAGGCACTGTTTTATGGATGCTCTGAGCCTCTGTCGTAGCTGATTCCGTCGTTCTTTATAATTTAAGCTGTCGGCATTTTTTCCAGCAGCACATAACCACGCGTTTGTCTCTTTATGCTTCATACGTGTCGTCAGTGCACGGAGTGGTATCCATACATCATCATGCAACGTGATCCGATAATGCCCATCGTCAGGCCACTGGGCATTGGGAGACGATGGAATGGCGAGTTCGCGTCCGCTGATATGTTTCTGTGACAGCATGGCTAGCGTGCCCAGCATGACCGTCTCACTCATGCCCAGCCGAGTCATGAGTCGAATGGCGAGGAGCATTAGCCAGGCGTCGATGTCCTGATGTTTCCGGCACCAGGGTAATAGATGTCGCTCTAATGCCATCATTTGCTCGGATAGGGAAAATGATCGTGGTGTCGTAGGGAGTGCTGAGGGGCGATGTACAGCGATGGGCTCCGGCATTAATACGGCCTGCATGCTGGGCACGCTATTGAGCGCTGTCAGTACGCGATTAATACGATCACGTGCCTGTTGTTTCGATACGGGGCGTTGAGTCTCTTTCCGCCACTCGAAAAAACGCTCTATGAGTGCGGCCACATCTTTATGGTTCCACTGTTTGGTTCGCGTAAGCGCGTTACCTAGCGCGCTGTCCAGAATAAAGCGTGTATCGTTGATTTGAGGATCCTGGATGAGGGCGTGACTGCCCTCTTTCCACTCGCTCAGCAACCTCTCTGCGTTTAGCAATGCCATGGGATGCGACTCCAATCAAGCGGTTGATATCCACATGCCCCTAACCACTCTTTCAGAGCATGGATCAGTTGAGAATAATTTTGCATGTCCAGTGGGGTTTCTGAGCGCGGTGATGACAGCATTCGACCATGTCTGGCGTGGCCTAGCATCGCGTCGACTTGCGCGTCTGAAATACGGTTGCGGAGATAGCTGGCAAACGAGTGCCGAGCAACATTGCGGGGACTATTTATCAACTGCGAGAGCTGGAGAGTCGATAGGTCGGACCAGTGCATGTCGCGTAGTATCAATTTTTTACCGCGTTGAGGTTTAAATAACCATGCTGGTGTGTCCAGTCGATCAGTGCGTTGATCACCTATGGCGACGTTTGCTGAGCTGGCGACATGAATAATCAATGAATGCCATCGATGTAGTGATTTAATGCTCTCGCGGACGTTCGGCAAAATAGGAATGACACGCGACTCTATCCCCCGCGCTGAATTTTTGTCATGTACCCACTGCATTTTTTGGCCGAGTTGGTTGCCGCTTCTAGGGCCCACTGGGCGGGCTCCGGTTGACAGTTGCCAGCCGAGCAGTTCATGTGCTGATATCAGCTGTGAAAAGCGTAACAGAGCATCAGCAGGAAACGGTTTATACGACTGCCATGCTTCGATCTCTGCCTGTGAGCTGCGCATGTTTTGACGAATATCACTAAAAATCGACTGGAAAAATTCTGGTGGCTGCGCAACGGCCGATCCGACGCTCGCCGATGTGTGATTAGCGTTAACAGGCATGGCGACAGGTAATGTGGGCTCAAACAGACCTAGTTGCTGCAATGTTTTATCAAACACGTGCTGAAGCTCTTTACGGGATAGCTGTCGGTAGGCGGCAGGTGCAGAGAGGCCTAGGCCGAACTGTCCAGCCAGTGCGGTTGCAGCGACATCATCAATGGCGTGAGGCCGGCGATACAGCCAGCTGCTGGCGCTCAGACGATTGGCTGTGGGAATGAGGCCGGGTTGGTTACGAAAATAGCGTTTTAGGTGTCGATTGAGCTGGCTGCGGGCGCCTCGAAACGGGCGCTCTGAGAGTGGGAAGAGCTTAAAAAACTCGGTCAATGATGGAGGCAGGGTGAGCTGCACCCACTGATTCGTTGGGTTTGAACGATTTAACGAAGGGCCATCGAGTAGGCGATAACATAGGACGCTTTCAGCGGTGCACCAGTGAGGTCGGTCGTCATGGTGGTTGTCAGTAGCGGTGTCAACGTGCTCGCTTGTGGTCAGTCGCATCAATCGTTCGGGTGGTAAGCCGAGCGTTAAGAGCAAAATAGCGAAATATTTAAGTTCAGAGTATAGCGGCTGTGCTAAAACTGCATGTATTGTAACGTCGGTTAGTCGTGCGAGATCGGTAATTGCGGGCAATGATGACGTCGGCGAACTTTTTGTGCGTCGACGTACGAGTTGAATATCATCTGTTCTAGTCAGTGTTGAAGACGCGGCACGCTGTACTATGGTGTTTTCACTAGACTCTTCTGTCTCGTTGGGGTCTTTAAGCTTAATATCACGCATCTTAAATAGCGCATTCTCTGCTGGGCCAGATACTGCACTATCATGTTGTTTATAGCGCTCTCGGCGAATATATAGACGCTGACGTTTTGGCAGCAGCGTCTTGGCTAATACATTGAGGCGCTCATCGTGCCAAGGGTCATGTTTAGGCACGTTACTGGCAGTTTTTTGTTTTTCTGAGCTATTGTAATCCCGTTGTTTCTCTCCAGGCGTGAGAATTTTGTGGGATAACATACTTAAAATTTTGATCTTTTCTTTCAAGCGATTTTTTTGCGCACTAAGCATATCGCTGTTAATCGTGGTAATAATGTCAGAACCTAGTGTTTCGCTTTTTTCTACGATTTTTATACGTGACTCTATGACAGCTGAGATAACATCACGTGCCGCCAGAACGTGGGTGTAAAAAGTTGATTTAGATATGCTCTTATTTTCATCGACATTGCCAAAAAGATGGCTAAAATACCGTCTACATTTTATGGCAATATCGCTAGAGCTTTGGAAAAGGTGAGAGGAATGTGTTAGTGCATAATAAACAGAATAGTTTGTTCCAATATGGCTAGGTTTTTCTTTTTTAATATTTTCAAGGGTTTGTAGCTTCTTAATCAGATTTTCAATGTCGATTGATTTAATATCAATATTGTAAATCTCTGCTGCTTTTTTTAATGTCGTCAGAGAGACTGGTGGTTGTGAATAGTCAATAATATTGAAAAGATTTGTTTTTTCGTCATCTAGCAGGGGGGCAGCCTTAATGGCTGACTCCCACTGTTTTTTTATTTCATGAGGATAAGGGCGGTCAGCGGACATTTTATAGCTCAACGTTTAATGAAAATTGTTTTTCTGCATTTTTTGCAGCACTATTAATAACAGCCAAATGTTTTTCGATGGTGGATAGCTCTTTTTGAACGCTGGCTTTAACGTTTTTTTCATCTTTTTCGCCAATGTGCGTTGATAAAGCTTTTCTGTCGTTGTTTTCTGAGCATTTATTTTTCTTGGTTTTTGATTTTTTAATACGCTTTATGTCAGGCATGTGCGCAAATGAGCTTTCGCTAAGATTAGCAGAGCTAAACAATACTTTATAATGTCGAACAGAAAGTTTATCTCCATTAAATAAAGTGTTTTCTATGCACAGTTTTAGAGCTGGGTCTTGTGATATCTCGCTTACAGCTTTCTTCCATAGTAATTCTCCATCCGAGTTTTTCTTTTTGTAATGCAGTTGTTGAATTTTACCAAGCAAGAAACGTAACAGCATGCCGCCATCGTTACTTATAGATGCCTCATCTAATATGTAAACAACCAAGTTTTCTGTAAATGAAAAGCCCTGTTTGAGCAGCCTTTGCATCGAGTTGAGCTGTGCTGTTAATGACGATCTGTTTAATAGTTGCTCCCCACCGCCCTCCTGACGCAACAGTACGGGAGGGTGTGTCAGCACAACATTATGTGTTTTGTTAGATGCCAAGCTTAGATGGCTTCTCTGGTCTGCTAGACCAAGCAGTTCTCGTACTGATCGTGTCTCCATTCGTGCGCTGACGGTGTAGCTGTGGCCATTCAGTGGCTGAAAATTGATATCCATGTGCATCGCTCTCTCGCATTTCATTTGGGCTTATTACTAATAAGGGGCAGTTTTTTGCTTCGTGCCCCAGCCGCTTGGAGCGATTTGTAATTTTTCGTAGCGGCAGTCAGCCTGCACCACTGAAATGGCAGGCGAGCAAAAGCATTCTCAAGTGCTAAATGCACAAGAAAATGAATAATAATTCATAGAATCATCGAGATAGACGCGTTAAGGGCTGCTTTAAGCTTCGGTGGTTACATAGCGCAAGACGTATCAGAGGATAGCGGACGCTGCTGGCAACATTTCACAGCCACAGACTGGCAATAGCTAGCCAGTATGCACGCAGTGATAAAGTGTCAGGAGGTGAATTGTCACTAGAAAAGACATAAAATACAGCGCGCTAATAGCTCAGGCCGCACCCGATAGGCACATTTATGCTGGGGGACTCAAACCACAAGATTTTTACCTTCTCATGGGAGCCGATTAAGAATAGTGGAACAACCATGTAATGGCGGTACCCACATTAGGAGAATGCTGGTGTTCCCAATTAGGCACACTGGGAACGTTAGCTAAACTCAAAAATAATGCCAAACTAGGCACTATGTCAATTCCTCCCCTCGGAAAGAGAAGGCGCGGTTTAACGATAAGCGCGGAATTCTCCACTCATAACCTTGGTTTGGGTGGCGATGGATAGCGCGGCCAACGTCACGTTGGCCGGTCTTGATTCTCGATGTAGTCGCGCAGTAACTCAATAGGCGCACCACCAGCCGTCAGCAAACAGTAGGCCCGACTCTAGAACACCGGTTTCCAATAAAACTGCGCCAAATGCACGGCGAACTAGGCCCGAAGCCACCTGCTGGTCACCGTTTTCAGGCTGTTGACCAGCTTGGAAGGCTGAATCGTAGGATTAAGGCCAAGAAGCAAGTGAACGTGATCGGCTTCGCCACCAAATTCCAAAACCTCGACCTCCCACTTGAACCCTCCGACGATTCTATTCTTCGAATGAATCGTCGGAGGGTTCAACTTTTCTTTTGTTGCATCGTTGCACTTCTTTTGTAGCGCCAAAAAATTGCCAACCACTGAATTTCAACCGTTCCTTGCATCGAAAAACGATATGCTAAGTTATTTTAGATTTTGTACAAGGGTTGTCGAAGTGGAGGTGGTAGCAAGTTTGCTCTACAATGCCCACTAAATCGTTAACGTAGTTTTTTCTAATTATTTTTTAACCGAGCAGGAACGTAGGGCAAGGGAATGCGCCCGTATGAATCCCTGGGCGGTAGCGTGCCTTTTTACTGGAAAATTATCATGTCGAATATCCCTGTTTCTCTAGCACGACCAGCTCGCATGCTGCTGGCCGCGTTAAGTGTTGCCGTAGTAAGCGGTTGCGCTACTTATCCCAATAGCACACAGCAGCAAGCGCAGTACGTGCTAAACACAGATTCAGCCAAACTACTTGTAGATGACAACCTCAATGGCTTTTTATCCCAAGCGCCTGCCGGGGCAGTAATAAACGTAGCGCGCAGCCCATGGGGTGATAACGTCGAAATTATTGCCGATGCGCCTTATCTAGCCGCCAGCGGTAGAGAGTGCCGTCAGCTACGGGTAATAGAGGCTGGAAATGGCGCAGCACGCACGGCCCTTACCTGCGAAACGCCCAATGGCTGGGTTAATCAGCGCGTGCTAAATCAAAGCATGCCTTCTTCAACTACTGCAGCACAAGGGCGCTACTAATGAATGCTACTCGTCTTATCAAGCGGCTTTCGTTGAAACGCCCATTAGCCGCTGTGTCACTGTTGCTTGTCAGTAGCCTAATAAGCAGTACGGGGTGGGCGCAGAGCATCAGCCTGCCCAACACTATTCTGCCGGAAGACCAAGCGAACCAGCAGCAGGTAGAGCAGGTAAACGACTCTCCTCGCGCTGACTGGCGTAGCGGAACGTATGGGCCTGTGTCAGCGCAACCGCAAAACCCTGATGTTCTTCCGCCGTTCGGTGCCAACCTGTTTACCGGTGGGTTTCGCGGTGCGATGGGTGATGGCCTAAATGCCGGTTACCAAGTTAAGCCCGGCGACCAAATCACCGTGCGAGTTTGGGGCGCTCTTGAATTTGAACGGGTGCTACCGGTAGATGCCCAAGGCAATATCTTTATTCCCGGCTCAGGCCCATTAAATGTAGAAGGCCAAAATAGCCAGCAGGTAGAAAGCAGCGTGCGCGGTGCCATTACCTCGGTTTATCCAGAAAATGTTCAAGTTTATACCAACGTGCAAGGCGTGCAGCCTGTTGCGGTGTTTGTGACTGGCTATGTAGAAAATCCAGGCCGCTTTGCGGGCACTCCGAATGACTCGGTACTGTACTTTTTGGATCAAGCAGGCGGCATCGACCAAGACCTAGGCAGCTACCGGCAAATTCGCGTGATGCGTAACGACCGTACCGTGGCTACAGTCGATCTGTATGACTTCCTTATTAATGGCTCCATTGCCCGCCCGCAGTTCCAAGATGGCGACACCATTGTTGTAGAAGAGCGCGGCCCAGCCATTGCCGTAGGCGGCGATGTTCATCGTGAACACCGCTACGAGCTGCTGGGTAACCAGCTAAGCGGTGCTGAGCTAGTAAACTTGGCACGCCTAAGAAGCGGTGTTTCTCATGTGCTGTTACGCGGTAACCGTGATGACGGCCCGTTTGCCCAATACTTCCCCCTAGATATGTTCTACGGACAAACCATCCGCAGTGGCGATGAAGTACTGTTCAGCGCTGACAAGCGCAGTGAAACCATCGTGGTCGAGGTGGAAGGTAGCTATTACGGCCCCTCTAGGTTTGCCTTACCTCGCGATGCACGCCTAAGTGAACTGCTAGACGCCATCCCCGTGCCAGAGAATATGACCGCGGTGGAAAGCATTTCACTACAGCGTGAAAGCGTCAGGCAGCAGCAAAAGCAATCTATGGAAGATAGCTTACGCCGTTTAGAAACCACGTATTTAAGCGCTGAATCTAGCACCAACGAAGAAGCGAAAATTCGTGCCCAAGAAGCCGAACTGATCCAAAACTTCGTTGAACGCGCCCGCGAGCTAGAACCCAGTGGCCGATTGGTAGTCGCCTACAACGATAGAATCTCTGATATTCGGTTACAGGATGGCGACATTATCACTATTCCTGAAATTAGTGATTCCATGCTGATTAGCGGTGAAGTGTTGGTGCCCCAAGCCGCAGTATTTCGCCCCGGCATGAACGTGATCGACTATATTGAAAGTGCTGGTGGCTTTACCAACCGCGCTGATGAAGATCATATTCTCATTGTTCGTCAGAACGGTGCAGTAGAAAATGCCCGCAACGTTAACCTACGCCCGGGTGATGAAATTCTTGTCATGCCAGCTGCTCCTACCCACAACCTGCAGCTAGCTTCCACGCTGACACAAATACTGTTCCAAATCGCCGTCGCCACCCGCGTCGCAGTTGATCTGTAAATGGTGAAATGTGAGGTGTAAAACCACTATCACCTCGCGTCTCACTTCTCACTTCTCACTTATTTAAAAGTAGAGCTATGGCAAATGTAAAAGGTGCGCCGAAAGGCGCCCGTACGCCTTGGCAAGTTACCCGTAGCGTTTGGTATGCCATGTTCGTGCGTGAGGCGCTCTCTCGCACGATGGGTGATCGTATGGGGTGGTTCTGGATGATTTTTGAACCCGTTGCTTTTGTGGGCATTATGATTGCAGTTCGCAGCTTTATACGTGGTGACCGATTTATTGCAAATGCTGACTTTATACCTTGGCTAATCGCAGGTTTATTAGGGTTTACCCTGGTACGAGAGGGAATGATAAGAGGAATGGGGGCAATTGACGGCAACAAAGCATTGTTCGCTTACCGCCAAGTGCAACCGATTGATCCGGTTTTAGTTCGCAATTTTCTTGAAGGGTCGCTGCGCAGTTTAGTTTTCCTGATTTTTATTGGCGGTGGCTTAATGCTGGGGTTAGATATGTACCCAGATAATGCTATTCGTGCGATTGCTGCCTGGTTATCACTCTGGAGTCTAGGCTTAGGAGCAGGGTTAGTCACATCAGTAGCAGCAACGTTAGTACCTGAAATAGGCGTAATTATTCGGATGATTTCGCTGCCACTGCTAATTATTTCTGGTGTTATTTTGCCACTAAATAGTCTGCCTCACTGGCTGCTGGAATACTTAATGCTGAACCCGATCCCTCATGGGTTAGAAACACTTCGTTTAGGTTTTTTTGAAAACTATGAAGTGGTACAGGGCACCAGCATGCTTTATATGTGGCTGTTCACGTTAACCTTAATATCGCTAGGTTTGCTAATGCACCTGCGCTTTGTTGATAAGTTAAAGGCAAAATAATTCATGCAAGTTTCTCTACGTCGGTTTGTAAAAACATCGCCTCACTGGGCATTAGCGTTTGTCGCCATTCTGCTGGTGTCTTTTTATTGGTTTGTATGGGCGGAAGAGCGCTATGTGTCCCGTGCCACAGTGGTGTTAGAAAGCCCACAGGTTGCCACGCCAGAATTCAGTCTTTCTTCATTGATGGGCGGTGGCGGTAGTAATACAGCCGATCTTTTACTTCTGCGTGAGCATTTGCTGTCTGTCGATATGCTACGGTTGCTAGATGAACAGCTCAATATTCGCCAGCACTACAACGAACACGGCGATATTTTTGCTAAGTTACGCAACCCTGATGTTCCGATTGAAGATTTGCATAAATATTACCTTCGCCGGGTAGACATAGAGCTAGATGAGTATGCGAGTGTTCTTAATATTCATGTGCAGGGGTATACGCCAGAATTCGCTAGGGATATGGCTGCATTGCTACTAGAGGCTGGCGAAAACCATATGAATGCAATGGGCCATCGGCTCGCAGAAGAGCAGGTTCGCTTTTTAGAGCAGCAAATGGTTCGTCTTGAAGAGCGCTTCCGTGATACGCGTTCTGAACTACTCAATTTCCAAAATGAATATGGCTTAGTATCGCCAACTTCAACGGTCGAAAGCATAAACCAAGTAGTAGCCACACTTGAGGGTGACCTAGCCCGCCTGCAGGCTCAGCGCAATGCACTAGCAAGTTTCCAAAGCTCCCAGTCTTCAGAGCTCCGTCAAGTAGAGCGCAGTATCACCGCGCTACGTGATCAAATTGTCGAACAGCGCGACCGCCTAGCGCAAGCGGCTGGAAATTCGCTTAACCGCATCTCTGCTGAGTACGAAACTTTAGAGCTGCAAGCTCAGTTCGCTCAGGAAACCTACTCTAGTGCCCTAGCTGCACTAGAAAACACTCGCTTAGACGCTGCTCGCCAGCTCAAACAAGTTAGTGTGTTACAAAGCCCGCTATTCCCAGAATATCCCACAGAACCTAACCGCCTTTACAACAGCAGCGTCTTCGCCATCATCACCATCTTCCTAGCCTTCATCCTCAGCATGATTATCATGATTGTGAAAGACCATCGAGATTAATGCGTAGTTCTTTGTAGTGCAGGTGCTCTGACGTAATAACGTCCGTATCTGTTCTTACAGTGCGGTGTAACGAGTTCAAGAGAAACAAACAAGTTGATGCGCACGGCGATGGGTACGCAGCCGTCCAAAGGCGCCCAGCCAACACTAGTGCCGCTTTTGGGTGCGCCCAAAGTTACGCTGCAAGCTAAAACGTTTTTAGAAACACCACCGGCTTCGAATCCCAAATGATCGAAATTAAGAATCTCTATAAGCGTTACCACAATCACCATGGTAGCGACTGGGTACTAAAAGACGTCAATGTCACTATTCCACAGGGTGTTAGTGTTGGCTTAATAGGAGCCAACGGGGCAGGGAAATCCACGCTTCTGCGACTGATTGCTGGTATGGATACCCCAGAACGCGGCGAAGTCATTCGTCATACTCGAGTGTCGTGGCCGGTAGGGCTTTCTGGTGGTATGCAAGGCAATATGACGGGCCGACAAAACGTAAAATTTGTTGCTAGAGTTCAAGGGAGTGGCCCAAATGAAGTCAAACGAGTAATCAAGTTCGTAGAAGAGTTTGCAGAAATAGGCCCAGCCTTCGATGAGCCTATTCGTACTTACTCATCAGGCATGAAGTCACGTATTTCGTTTGGACTTTCCTTGGCGTTTGATTTTGATATTTATATTTCCGATGAAGCCACTGCGGTTGGCGATCGAGCGTTTAAAGCTAAAGCAAAACAGCTATTTGAATCCAAAGTTGGCCAATCTTCGCTCATCATGGTATCTCACTCGGAAGGAATTTTGAAAGACCTATGCCAAGCAGGGTTATACATAAAGCAGGGTCTCGTATATTGGTACGACGATGTCAATGAAGCGATTGAAACGTACCATAAAGACAGCGATGAAAAGCAAGCAGCGCGCGGTATCAAACCCGAAAAAGAAAAAGCATCCGTTAAGCCAAAACCATCAACACCATCAAAAAAAGCGGCACCGTTACCGAACAATATAGAAGAAGCGAAAAAGCTGCTTGCAACGCGTAGAAAAGCGCTATCAGAAGCAAAAAAAGCATTTGCGCTTATTGAGAAAGAAGGCTTGGCAGAGAGTGTAAAAAAAGTTATGGAAGCCGATATAAAAAAGCGCCGCTCGGCTGTGTATAAAGTGAAAAAACATCTTGAGCAGTTAGAAACGAAAGAGAGTGAATAAAAGCAGTTAAGTTGAGCAATTGAGCCGCGCATCCTACGCATCGACGCGTAGCGTGATGCGCTATTCTAACGGCTGCCCGAGCTTGCGAGGCAGGGAAAATGCATGAAAACCCGCGCCATGATGCGGCTTTCAG
>NZ_JABUZD010000071.1:0-1618 GCF_014897875.1 Halomonas sp. 3A7M | reverse complement strand
TGACGTGAAGTAGGTCAACTACGTCGTAGGATGAACGCTTACCCTTGTTTTCCCTGTTGCACTGTTTTTTTTGATGATTGTTAGAATCGGTTCACAACGTTTCGGAAACCCATCAGCGGATCCAACGAAGTGTGAAGCAAATACAGAGGGGATGAAGGTTGATCTAAGAGTTCTATCTAATACTCATGAACAGCTTATGATATTCGCTATTAATATACTGGCGCTATCTGTATTAATTCCTTATCAATTATTGAGCTTGCTGCCCATCTATTCTGGAGTTTTTGTTGCTGGTCGCGTCATGTTTTGGATAGGTTACAGGCGTAATGTGTTATGGAGAGCGCCAGGGTTTGCGATGTCTACACTGCCTGCAGTGGTAGGAGTAGGGTATAGCTGTGTTGCTATTTTATTAACTGTATTCGCAGTTTTTTAATAAAATTGAACTTGATGTTGTGTGTGTTTTTTTCTTTTTATTGTCGATTTTAATTCGAGTTTGTGATTTTTACTAAAGAAGGAAGGTCTATGCTCGCACTTTCAATAGTAAGCCCGCATGGCTCTAATGTAGCTTCGGGAAAAAAGACGCTGGAGGTTCGCTCGTGGCGCCCAGAATCTTTACCTATCCGTGATCTTTTGATTGTAGAAAATTCTCACTTCTTATCTGCTGATAACCCCATTGACCCTGATGGCAGGGCTGTTGCAATTGTGGATGTTGAAGAGATACATGAATGGCAGCCTTCTGAAGTGAAGGCTGCTTGTTCAAATGGCTGGGAACCTGGTTATTTGGCTTGGTGCTTGTCAAACGTTCGCCCTATTACCAACAACCCGATTTTTAACAACGTGGCTGTGCCAGCCAAGAGAAAGCTATATGAAGTTGAGCTGGTGCAATTTTAAGCTTAGCAATTGTCAGCATGGGAACGGTACCTACTCCGCTATGATCGCAATGTGGTTCGGGTGAGACGCTACCCGATCAAGCCATCGGCAAACGTTGGGATAATTCGCCAGTGTGAACCCGCCATCTTCCGCTACATGGGTATAAGCGAACAGGGCAATATCTGCGATGGTGTAGCGACCTGCGGCGAACCAGTCCTGTCGTGCCAAGTGATCGTCCATCACCGCTAGCGCTTCGCACCCCAGTGCTTGTTTACCCACGAGCTGTGCTTGGCGTTCATCATTCAGGCCAAGGTGAGTCAGCCAGAAGCGCGGTGTGGCGATGTTGGGCTCGTGACTGTACTGTTCAAAGTTCATCCAGCGCAGGGCCTGTGCCTGATCCCAGTGATCTTCCGGCCAATAATCACTCCCTTGGGCTAGATAGTAGAGAATGGCGTTCGACTCGCTGAGAAAGCGGCCGTCGTCGAGCTCCAGTACCGGAATCTTGCCAGCGGGGTTCTTCTGTAAGAATGCCGGGGTTCGCGTTTCTCCATGCACGATATCGTAATGACGATAGTCATAGGGTCTATCCAGCAAATTCAGTAATAGGCGCACTTTGTAGCCGTTGCCGGAGGGTAGGTAGTCGTGCAAGATCATCGTCGTCTCCTGTGAAATGAACGCGAGGGTGGCCGGTCTGGAGTTCACACCCAAGCGTAAGCGTTCATTCCAGGACGTAGTTGACTTACTTCACGTT
>NZ_JABUZD010000082.1:35611-79720 GCF_014897875.1 Halomonas sp. 3A7M | reverse complement strand
AGCCTCGCTTTATACACCATAACTTATGCGGATTCACTTAGTATGATTGTTGCTAAGATTTGAATGTTCGTTTGGGGTATGCGTGTCCACTCTTAGTTAAAAATATATTTATGCGGTGTGTTCTTGTGATCATGCCAATAAATCAGTCTTGGAGGGGTAGGTAAATGACTGTAAAAAAAGAAGAATATGAGTTTTTCACGCTGGATGATGAACTGTTAGCGAGCTATTACCTAAGTTTCCATGATCTAATGACTCAGGCGGAAGAGGCTACAGCTTCAGATGTTGCGGCTGATGCTGTTAACAAAATTCTGGGAGGGGGGCTAGCAACTAACGTTACCTATACCGGCTCAAGTAACGCTGCGTTTTGGGTTGATAATTTTGAAATTCTGCCAGATGAAGATTCTGAGTTGCCAGCATATCAATATGGTCAGGGTATTATGTTGTCGACAGGTGGGTTCCCAGGCTCAGAGAATACCACGACTGGGGATAGTGTGAGTCACGGGGAGCCAGGAGACTCAGATCTAACCGAAACGGCACTTGAAGCATTTCCGGGGGCGGGTAGCACAAACGATGCGTCAGTGATTGAGTTTACGGTAAACGTCAATGACCCGGATGTGGATACACTTCGTGCGAGCCTTGTATTTGGCTCAGAAGAGTTCCCTGAATATGTTGACAGTGATTTTGTAGATATTGCTGCTCTATATGTCAACGGCGTTAACTACGCTGAGTTTGCTGCTACGGATAAGCCTCTAAGTGTTATTTCAGATAACCTTGAGTCAGGTGTATTTATTGATAATGACAATCAATTTAGTTCGCCTTATGCAATTGAGTGGGACGGCTTTAGCAGAGAGATTGTAGTTCGAGCTCCTCTCCAACAAGGCGAGAATACCGTCAAGATTGGTATTGCGGATACTGGTGATTTCATTCTGGATTCAGGTCTTTTTGTATCTGATCTCTCTCTGATTGGTGGGGGAGGCTCTGGCGGCGGTGTGCTCAGTGCGTTGGTTCCGGATGCTGGGGGCAACGTCACTACAACCGTGGCTGCAGAAGAAGTCACGTTGAATGAGCAGGCAAACACCGTCACAGGCAGTACTACTGAGTTGAATGGTGATGTCATTGTTGGTTTTGAGTCGAATGACAAAGTAGTTGTTAAAGATAGCTTTTTTGATGTGTCAGATGTGACATTTAGCCTTGGGTCGGTGATTTTAGATATTGATTCTAATCAGGACGGGGAAAATGATACGACGCTGACGTTTGCGGACTTGGATGATCCAGATAGCTTTGTATTTACACAAGCTGAGGATGGGACCACGATCACCCTTGAGGAGACTTCTCCGGAGCCAGAGCCAGAACCAGAGCCAGAACCAGAACCAGAACCAGAGCCAGAACCAGAGCCAGAACCAGAACCAGAACCAGAGCCAGAACCAGAGCCAGAACCAGAACCAGAACCAGAGCCAGAACCAGAGCCAGAACCAGAACCAGAACCAGAGCCAGAACCAGAGCCAGAACCAGAACCAGAACCAGAGCCAGAACCAGAGCGGCCAATAATGATGATCTAGCGGGTCGTTTTGGCTGGTTGGCCAGTGGCAACTTGTTTGCTGATAATGGCAATGGTGCTGATCAGGCTACTGGGGACGATGCAATTGTCATCACTGCCATTGATGGTCAGGATGTTGTTTTCAATACGGCGATGACGCTGGACTCCGGTGCGAGTGTGGTTGTGCAGGAAAATGGCGACTTCACTTATGACCAAGGTTCTGCGTTTACTGCTTTGGCAGAGGGTGAGATGGTTATGGATACTTTCGAGTATTCAATTGCCAATAGCCAAGGCGTGGCAGCATCAGCAGTTGTTACAGTGGAGCTGGGTGAGGTAGCTGATAGCGTTGAGGTTTCGGCTATTGAGGCGCTTTACCAGATGGCGTTTGACCGCGAGGCGGATGCCGAGGGGTTGGAGTATTGGTCCGGTATTCGTAACGAAGGTAGCAGTCTGTTTGAGGTGGCTGACTACTTCTTAGCATCGGAAGAGTTTGTCAGCGCGCATGGTGATAACCTAGGCGATGATGACTTCCTAATGCTGCTTTATGACAATACCTTCGACCGTGCGCCCGATGCAGAAGGGCTTGAGTACTGGTCTGAGGTGCTGGGAGCTGAGCAGGCTGGCCAGGGCGATGTAATGGCTTACTTCGCCTCATCCGACGAAATACACAGCAAGTATCTGGCGGAAGGTTTTATCTTCGCCTGATAGCGCAATTTTGACAGTAACCTAAGCGGCTACATCTGTAAGAGTAGTCGCTTTTTTTATCTTCAGCCCAGCAGGCGCCAGCGCTCTATTCGAATCGAGGAAGTAGAAGTGAGAATTAAAAGTCAGAGGGACAATAAGTGTAGGCGAGGGGGGGTAAGTCAATAATGTTACAGCGTTGGTGCCCAGGAGAGGACTTGAACCTCCACGACCATACGGTCACTAGCACCTGAAGCTAGCGCGTCTACCAATTCCGCCACCTGGGCGAATACAAACGTTTTGCTAATACTTTATCTATACTATTTCTAAAATAGTACTGCTTGCCGCTACACCATTTTACACCATGAAAAGGGGGTGACATGATATAAGATGGTGCCCAGAAGAGGACTTGAACCTCCACGTCCATACGGACACTAGCACCTGAAGCTAGCGCGTCTACCAATTCCGCCATCTGGGCAAGTGGCGCGTATGATACCGAGGCCACGCTTAAATGCAAGACCCAGTAACTGTTTTTTATCATTAAAATCGTACAATTGCCGAGCTAGGTGGTTGGGTGATTGAGCGGGCAGCGCTATAATGCAGTGATGACCAAACCAAACATGATGTTTTTCAGTCAATCATTGGCTGAATCCTCCCGCCCGCAGTGCACTGCGCCTGCGCAAACTGTCTGCCTCCCGCAAACGCAATCAAGGATGTTGATCGCATGAAGTACTGGACGTTGAGTGATGATCCGCACGCCGAGCGCGAGGCGCAAAAGTATGATAATCCTGCGCCCAGCCGCGAATATTTATTAGCTGCCCTGGAAACGTACGGCAAGCCAATAACCCACGAAAATATGAGCCGCATGCTCGGCATTGAAGATGAAGATCATCTTGAAGCTATTCGCCGTCGTATGGCTGCCATGGAGCGTGATGGTCAGGTGCTGCGCGATCGCCGCGGCGCTTATGCACTAATTGATAAACTTGACCTTATTAAAGGGAAGGTGCTGGGCCACCGAGATGGCTTTGGCTTCCTGCTGCGTGATGATGGTAAAAAGCCAGACTTAGTATTGCCTCCACGTCAGATGCGCCGTGTTTTCCATGGCGATTACGTGCTGGCGCGTGTTAGTGGCCGTGACCGCCGTGGCCGTGATGAGGCGACTATTGCCGATGTGATTGCGCGAAACACCCAAACGATTGTGGGTGTATACCGTAGTAACTCGCCTGAGTTTGGTGTGCTGATTCCTGAAAATCCACGTATTACCCAGGAAGTTATCATTCCTCATACGGCAAGCGCTGGCGCGAAAGACGGGCAGGTAATATCTGCAAAAATCGTTCAGCAGCCGGCCACGCGTGTTCAGCCGGTCGGCGAGGTTATCGAAGTGCTGGGCGAGCGGATGGATCCTGGCATGGAAATAGATATCGCGATTCGTAGCTACGATATTCCCGCTGAGTTTCCGCCAGAAGTGCTTGATCAAACCAGCGGTATTTCAGCAGAAGTATTAGAGGAAGATAAGCAACACCGCGTCGATCTGCGTGAGATTCCGTTGGTCACTATCGACGATGAGTCCGCCAAAGACTTTGATGATGCGGTGTGCGCCTGGAAAACCAAGTCGGGCAGTTGGAAGCTGTTGGTCGCTATTGCCGATGTGTCGCACTACGTGCGCCCGGGGACCGCGCTTGATGATGAAGCGCGCACGCGGGGTAACTCGGTGTACTTCCCAGGCCAGGTTGTGCCGATGCTGCCTGAGCTGCTCTCAAATGGCTTGTGTTCGTTAAATCCCCATGTTGATCGTCTTGTGATGGTCTGTGAGATGAATATCTCCAAGACGGGGGCTATTAGCCGCTACTCGTTCTACGAAGCGGTAATGAACTCCCACGCTCGCCTGACCTACAATAAAGTGGCGGCCATCCTCGATAACGAGAGCGATGAAGGGGAAGCGCTGCGCAATGAGCACAAGGCGCTAGTGAAGCCGTTGCAAAATTTGCACGAGCTTTATGGCCTGCTGCGTAGTGCCCGGGAAGAGCGTGGTGCGATTGATTTTGATACCACTGAAACGGCGATTATCTTCAATGATGAGCGCAAGATTGAAAAAATCGTCCCGCGCACCCGCAACGATGCTCATAAGCTAATTGAGGAGTGTATGCTGGCGGCCAACGTGGCCACCGCGCGCTTCCTGGATAAGCATGACTTGCCCGCTCTTTACCGTATTCACGAGCGCCCGACACCGGAGCGCCTTGATAAGCTGCGTCTGTTCTTGAGCGAACTGGGGCTTTCCGTTGGTGGTGGCGATATGCCGACGCCTCAGGACTATCAAGCGTTACGTGAGGCGATTATTGATCGCCCAGATGCTGACATCATCCAAACTGTCATGCTGCGCTCAATGAACCAGGCGGTTTATTCGCCCCAGAATGAGGGCCATTTTGGCTTGGCTTACCAGGCCTATGCGCACTTCACCTCACCGATTCGTCGTTACCCTGATCTATTGGTGCATCGTGCCATTCGCTCGGTTATTCGTGGGCCACGACAAACCAATACGGTTGTTCGGGTAGAAGGCGCACCGGTTGATCCGCCAAGCAAGTGGTGTCCTTATACCTTCGAGCAAATGCTTGAGTTGGGTGAGCACTGCTCAATGACCGAGCGGCGGGCTGATGAAGCAACCCGTGATGTTGAAAGCTGGCTCAAGTGTGAGTTTATGTCCGACAAGCTGGGCGAAACGTTTGAAGGTACTATCGCCTCAGTGACTCAGTTTGGCTTGTTTGTGCGACTGGATGACTTCTATGTCGAAGGGTTGGTGCATGTCACCTCGCTGCCCTCTGACTACTACCACTATGAGGCAGAGAAGCATCGCCTCAAAGGTGAGCGCACAGGCACGACCTACCGCTTGGGTGACGGGCTTACGGTTCAGGTTGCGCGGGTAGATATGGATGATCGTAAGATCGACTTTGGTTTAGCTGACGAGAAACCCCGGCCACGCCGCCAGCCGCGCAAGCGCCGCGGTGGAGAAGGTGGTGCTGGAGTAGAAGGGGGAGCTAGCAAAGCGGCATCGGCTGATAAGCAGCCGACGCGCCGTGGGCCAAGACGCACGCGTAATGGCCCGCGTAAACCATCACCGAATAAGGGTTGAGCATGAAATCGTCGTCTCGACGTAGCTCGCGTCCGGCTGTTCGAACTCCGGATGGGCTAGACCAAGTGTATGGCGTTCACGCCCTGGAAAGTCTGCTGGAACGGGGCGAAACGCCCCTTGAGTTGTGGGTGCAGCAAGGCGCGGGTAACCGCTTGAAGGAAGTGGTTGCGAGCGCTCAGGCTCGTGGTGCGCGGATTAAAGAGCAGTCTCGAGACTTGCTGGATCAGCTTACTCAGGGTGCAGCCCACCAAGGGGTTGTGGCATTTTGCCCGCCGCTGGTTCCCGAAGGGGAAGAGTCGTTGTGGTTGAAGCTACGCGCATGGCAAGCGTCTGCACCGCCGCTATTGTTAGTGCTGGATGGTGTTACCGATGTTCATAACTTTGGTGCGTGCCTGCGCAGCGCGGATGCTGCTGGTGCCCACGGTGTGATTGTGGCTAAGGATAAAGCCGCGCCGTTGAACGCGACGGTGCGGAAAGTAGCTTGCGGCGCAGCCGAGGTGGTGCCTGTTTATCAGGTTACTAACCTATCGCGTACATTGGCTAAGCTAAAAGATGCTGGTGTATGGATTACCGGTACTGCTGGTGAAGCTGAGGCTAGCCTGTTTGAGATTGATATGACTGGCCCGACTGCATTAGTGATGGGCGCTGAAGGGAAGGGCATGCGCCGGTTAACCAGGGAAGCCTGCGATAATCTGGCAAAGCTGCCTATGGCCGGACAGGTGTCCAGCCTGAACGTATCGGTCGCGACAGGCATTTGTTTGTTTGAAGCTGTTCGGCAGAGGCAGCTTGCAAGTTAAGCACTAGCCCACTAGAATGCTTGCGCCCGTTTAACTTTAAGCGGGCGCTCGTATTGGCTAACAGTTAATACGAAAAACAGTTCTGCTTGATGCCCCAAATGACATCGTTCGCGGTGAACAATGGGCATTTCAGTTAACTCCTTGCTTCCCTGTCGTCATTGATACAGCTGTGTCAATACACACCGGAAGCTGTCAAACCGCAAGGAGATTCCATGCGTCATTATGAAATCGTGTTTATGGTCCACCCGGATCAGAGCGAGCAAGTGCCGGCTATGGTCGAGCGCTACACCAGCATTGTTACCGAAAACGGTGGCACTGTGCATCGCTTGGAAGATTGGGGCCGTCGTCACCTGGCTTACCCGATCAACAAGATCCACAAAGCCCACTACGTGCTGATGAACGTTGAGTGCACCGGCGAGACTCTCGAAGAAATCGAGAACATCTTCCGTTTCAACGACGCCATCATCCGCAGCTTGGTTGTTCGCTGTAAAGAAGCGATCACCGAAGCTTCTCCGATGATGAAGCCGGCAGAAGAAAAGCGTCCGCGTCGCGAAGATAAACCGCGCGCTGAAGAAGCTGAAGAAGAAACTGCCTAATTTCATCCACCGCACGTTTTAAGGAGCTAGTCCATGGCACGTTTTTTCCGTCGCCGTAAGTTTTGCCGCTTCACTGCTGAAGGCGTCAAGCAGATCGACTACAAAGATCTCGATACGCTGAAGGCTTACATCACCGAAACCGGCAAGATCGTTCCGAGCCGTATTACCGGCACCAAAGCACGCTATCAGCGTCAGTTGGCGACTGCTATCAAGCGTTCGCGTTACTTGGCACTGCTGCCCTACTCCGATAGCCATCAGTAAGCGTTTAACGTGATGCTGGCACTGGCGAGATGGCTCATGCGGAGCACGCCCTATGCCATTGGCGGGGCGGCGTTAGCGACGCTAGTGCCTTGGCTGTTCTGGTTAGGGGCAGCCATCGCCGCGCTAGTTACCTTACGCAAAGGTTTTGCACCTGCGCTTCCGGTAATTATCGCTGCTGCACTACCTGCGGGGTTCTGGTGGTCTCAAGGTGACGTCATTCCACTTGCTAGCGTACTGCTAGTAACGCTAATGGCAGTCATCCTGCGTGAGAGGATGCGTTGGAGTGAAGCGTTAATCGTTGGCACATTGGCGGCAGCGGTTATGGTTCAACTCGGCATCTTTATACCGCCAGGTGGAACAGAGTTAATGCTGGAGCAACTGCGAGCAAGCTCTACTGAGATTGATCGCATGCTGACAGAGTTTGCTAACCAAGGTATTGATGCACCGACGCTCGCCGCTATGGTGATCGGTGGTGTAACAGGCTTGGTGGTATTGTTGGCCGCTATTGCGTGTTTGGCTTTGGCGCGAAGCTGGCAAGCTGGGCTTTATAACCCAGGCGGCTTCCGCGAAGAGTTTCACGCACTGCGCCTATCGCCCAAAGAGCTGGCTGTTTTAGTCGTGCTTGGTGTGGGGGGTATGGTGTTGGGAGCGCACGCTCTGGCAATGCTTGGTTGGATTCCACTGCTGGTAGCTGGCATTGCGCTAGTGCATGGGTTTATTGGAATAAAGGGGATGAACGGGCTGTGGCTGGTGGCATTTTATGTGCTGCTGATCACGACCTGGCCCACGATTCTCATTGTGCTGCTGTTGGGGCTGATTGATACATTCGCGAACGTTCGCGCACGCCTTGCCCGCAGCAACTGACAAGAGGTTTACGAGATGGAAGTCATTCTGCTCGACAACATTGGTAAGCTGGGCGGCCTGGGTGACAAAGTCACTGTAAAGCCCGGTTATGGTCGTAACTATTTGGTTCCTTACGGCCTAGCCGTGCCGGCAACCAAAGATAACGTTGAAGCATTCAAAGCCCAGCGTGCTGAGCTTGAAGCCCAAGCCGCTGAGCGTAAAGCAGAAGCTGAAGCGCGTGCTGAGCAGCTTAACGACATCGAATTGTCGTTGGTTTCTAAAGCAGGCGATGAAGGCAAGCTGTTCGGTTCTATCGGTCCTCGTGACTTGGCCGACGCTATTTCCTCTGCTGGCATCGAAGTTGCCAAGAGCGAAGTACGTATGCCGCAAGGTCCGATTCGCCAAACTGGCGAATACGACATCGCTCTACACCTGCATGCAGAAGTAGATGCTGTTGTTCGCGTGGTTGTTGTCGCAGAGTAAACGCTCTCGCCAACGCTGACGCCTCAAAGGGCGCGGGTCTTCCCGCGCCCTTTGTCTTTTTAATCTATGTCGTTCTAAGCGCGGTCAAAAACGTTTGAGGTGTGGGTCGAATTTTTTTGAACGTCGCTTGGCGTAGATAGGTCGCTTATGGTGAGTTTGAGATTGTCCCGCTAAGATAGTCATCGTTATTGGCTACGCTTTATGATTAAGGAGCTCACTATGCAGGACCAGCCTTCTGCTGATCAGGAAACGGCAGCGATAAAGCTGCCGCCGCACTCTCTTGAGGCGGAGCAGTCGGTGCTAGGTGGGCTAATGTTGGATAATCAGGCCTGGGACAATGTCTCGGAACGGTTGGTGGCGGATGATTTTTACCGCTATGAGCATCGCTTGGTATTCAATGTGATGATTCATTTGGCCGAATCCGGGCAGCCGCTGGACGTTATAACGCTGTCAGAGGCGTTAGAAGCGCGTGATCAGTTGGATACGGTAGGCGGCTTGGCATTCTTAGCTGAGCTGGCTCGCAATACGCCTTCTGCCAGTAATATTCGTGCTTATGCGGATATCGTTCGCGAGCGGGCAACACTGCGTAAATTAATCCGTGCGGCCAATCAAATTGCTGACGGGGCGTTTTCGCCCCAGGGGCGGCCTGCTGATGAGCTGCTGAATGAAGCTGAGCGATTAGTCTTTCAGATTGCCGAAGAGCGGCCGAAAACGGGCGGTCCTATCGGCATGAGTGAACTGCTAACCAAAGCCGTTGATCGTATTGATGAGCTGTTCAATCTAAAGGGTGAAATGACAGGGCTCTCCTCGGGGTTTCGTGACCTCGATGAAATGACCTCAGGCTTACAGCCCTCAGATTTGGTAATTATCGCGGGCCGCCCGTCAATGGGTAAAACCACTTTTGCCATGAATCTGGTGGAGCACGCGGTTATTGCTAGCGATAAGCCGGTGATGGTGTTCTCCATGGAGATGCCAGCAGAATCTCTGATGCTGCGTATGCTCTCTTCGTTGGGTCGGATTGATCAAACCCGTGTGCGCTCGGGGCAGTTGGAAGATGAAGATTGGCCGCGATTAACATCGGCGGTCAACCTGCTCAAAGACAAGCAGCTATTTATTGATGATACTGCGGCGCTTTCGCCTAATGAAATGCGCTCACGCCTACGTAGAGTGGTGCGGGAGCACGGCAATATGGCGCTGATCATGATTGACTATCTGCAGTTAATGCAGATTCCTGGGTTTTCTGAAAACCGTACCGGTGAGATATCGGAGATATCCCGCTCGCTGAAAGGGCTAGCAAAAGAGTTTCAATGCCCTGTTGTAGCACTTTCACAGCTTAACCGTTCGTTGGAGCAGCGCCCCAATAAGCGTCCTGTCATGTCGGATCTGCGGGAATCCGGCGCGATTGAGCAGGATGCCGACGTCATTGCGTTTGTTTACCGAGATGAGGTGTATAACCCTGACAATCCTGACAACCAAGGGATTGCCGAGCTGATTATTGGTAAACAGCGTAACGGGCCTATCGGTACGGTACATATGGCCTTTATTGGTAAATACACACGCTTCGAAGACCTTGCGCCCGATAGCTATGGCGAAGCGTTCGGCGATTAACTTGAGCGTTAGGGGGGAGAACGTATAATGCTCCTCCCCGACCAAGCAGATAGACAGGAGTAGCAAATGGCAGGTGGTTTTAGACGTGGTAACCGTAAGCGTCTTCCTAAGCTGGAAGGCCGTGGGGAACTGCAGTCACTAGAGCGAGAAGGGCCATTTAAAGAGTGGTTGGGAATGCCTGACCTCTACCGTTACTTCCTGGTAGTTGAAGGAGAAAAATATAGCTACCAAACTGAAGATTCAGAACTGCCGGTAACGGTGGGCGATAAAGTAGTTTTCCGTTACAAGGAAACTAAAGGCGGTAACTGGATAGATCGCAACTCGTTAGGTAAAGCAATCGACCCCTCTGAGTATCAATAATTCGACGAATAAGTTGACGTTTTGGTCAGGAACTCTTTTGTGATGTTGCCGTCATAGGCAGTTAGTGCCAAGGTAATAAAATTGTCATGGGGTATCGTCATGCTGTGCCCCATGATGATGAACAATCACAGGAGGGAACCATGGAACTTAAAGAACTGAAGCAATTTGTTGCGGGTCACGATAACTTTGAAATACGCGTTATCACGCATTCGGGCAGCCGCTTTTATCAACTAGAGCTTGAAGATGTAGAGGGCGAGCGGCATATGTTGACCCAGCGCGGTAAGCCAATGCTGTTTCGCTCGCTAGATGATGTTTATCTTGAGCTAAAGCGTGCTGGGATTCACCGTGCTTACTTAGTGCAGCATGTACCCCAGGATGAAGTGATTGGACGCGATGCTCATTACAGTTCGCCGTTAACATCACGTATGCCGCTAGTGTTTTAACACTACAAACATTGCAACATCCTATGGCGTCCTCACTTGTTTGCGTGACGCTTCTTCCATCATCGCCCTAGCCGCACACGGCGACGGGCAAAAAAACGATAGCCTGCATCCATTACTCCTCGCAGGCTTGGTAAGCAAGAAAGCCATACTAGCCACCGGTAGCCCAGTACCGCATAGAGGGCCCGGCTGGCATCCATCCCGATATACCATTTCCTTGGCTGTCTTTGACATGCAGTAGCCCCATCATATCGTCAAACTTGTGCCCTATATCGGCTGCATTGAAATCACTACTCTGAATGTCCACGAGTGCGACACGTTCTTGATGGCGATGCTTTGCAAACCACGTGACTTCCACGCGGCAAAAAAGGGCAGTGGCCATTGTGATATAGCGTGACAGGTGACGTTGCGTGAAGCGTAGAAAAACGGCTCATTGAGCACTCTTTGATAATGAAAGCGAAGGCTGGTCACCAAGGATAAAGGCTTCGACATGAGTTGGTCTACAGTTATACAAATAATGTTGATAGTATAACTTTATGCCGCAGCTTTGCCGAAAAGTGTTAAGATTTTGCCAACTGTTTAAAGCATCTGAGGAGTTAGCGACATGGTCGATAGCGTTGTAAAAGATCAGCTGGGCGAAGGGCGCTTGGTCCATGCGCCAAGTGATCATCCTGCCGTTCCCCCTGCAAAAGTCGGCGTGGTGTTGGCTAACTTGGGCACCCCGGACGCAACCGACTATTGGTCTATGCGGCGCTACCTTAGCGAGTTCTTGTCCGATAAGCGTGTTGTTGATTACGCTAATTGGAAGTGGCAGCCGCTTTTACAACTGATTATTTTGACCAAACGTCCATTTTCTTCTGGTAACGCCTATAAAAGTATTTGGAACAACGAGAAGAACGAGAGCCCGTTGTTAACGACGACGCGTGCCCAAACTGAAAAAATAGCTGCACGTTTGAAAGCGCTCTACGGCGATAGCATCGAAGTTGATTTCTGTATGCGCTACGGCAACCCGTCAACGGAAAGTGTCCTTAAGCGCATGAAAGAGAAGGGCTGTGAGCGGATCGTTTTCTTCCCGCTTTACCCTCAGTACGGCTCGCCTACGACTGCGACGGCAAATGATCAGGCATTCCGTACGCTGATGAAAATGAAGTGGCAGCCCTATATTCGTACGGTGCCCGCTTATTTTGAGCATCCTGCCTATATTCAGGCGCTGGCGAATTCGGTTCAGGAAGCTTACGACGGCTTTGAAACGCGTCCGACGAAACTGGTAGCAAGCTACCACGGTGTCCCCGAACGTTATCTATTAGAAGGTGACCCTTACCATTGTCAGTGTCAGAAAACGACGCGTTTGATGCGTGAAAAACTAGGGCTGAGTAAAGAGGAAGTAGACACCGCCTTTCAGTCTCAGTTTGGCCCAGAAAAGTGGGTTGGCCCGCAAACCGTTGATCATGTGGCTGAACTTGCCAAGCAAGGGCATAAGCATATTGCGATTATGTCACCTGCCTTCTCTTCTGATTGTGTTGAAACGCTGGAGGAGATTAAAGAAGAGATTCACGATAGCTTTATGGGCGCAGGAGGGGAGACGTTTAGTTATATTCCCTGCTTGAATGATCGAGACGATCACATTGATGCCCTGTTAGCGGTTGTTAACAACGAGTTGGCGGGGTGGCTGTCCGCTTCTTAATAGTGCGTTTTGTCAAAAGCCGCCAAAGTGAACTGCACCCCAAAAGTGCTCAACTAGGACGGCTTTTTTTATGGGTGACTAGTTTTATAGAAACGTAATCAACCTTGGTATAAGGTTTGTGCATTAATAATCACATTTAGCCAACGCTTAGAGCCGTTTGGTCTTGCTACTGCCTTGGGGTTAACTGACACGTTCTTATAGGGAGAAACCACCGGATGCAATTCGCTGTATTAATGGGCTTTGTGCTGGCAGCGTCGTCGCCTTTGCTCAACCGCTGGTTTGGAGAACGGACGAGCCTCGTACTGGCGCTGTTTCCTGCCTTGATGTCTGCCTGGCTGTTCAGTCAGGCACCCGCTGTAATGAGTGAAGGGCCATTACTGTTGGAGTGGTCTTGGGTGCCATCATTAGGCATCAGCTTGAGTTTTCTGCTTGATGGACTGTCACTTTTATTCGGGCTGCTGATTACCGTTATCGGTACTTTCGTATTGATCTATGCCGGTGGTTATCTCAAAGGCCATACGGATATTGCACGCTTTCATTTAGCACTTGTTGCGTTTATGGCCTCTATGTTGGGGCTGGTGCTTGCCGATGGATTGCTTACGCTTTTCGTATTCTGGGAACTAACCAGCATCACCTCTTATTTGCTGATTGGCTTTAACCATACCGATATGGAGGCAAGAAAATCCGCACGTCAGGGGCTGTTTGTAACGGTTGCTGGTGGTTTGGCGCTGATGGCAGGTCTGGTGCTGTTAGGGGGGGCAAGCGGAAGCTGGTCGTTTTATGAGATTGGCCAAATGGAAAGCGATCTGCGTGAACATTCGCTTTATACCCCGATGCTCATTTGCTTGCTGCTGGGGGCATTCACAAAATCAGCCCAGTTTCCTTTTCATTTTTGGTTACCCAGCGCCATGGCTGCGCCAACGCCGGTGTCGGCATACCTCCACTCGGCCACCATGGTGAAAGCGGGTATTTACTTACTGGCGCGCTTACACCCTGAATTGGGTGGCACAGCGCTATGGATCGGAATACTGTCGGTCGTCGGTGCTATTACCATGCTGACAGGTGCCTTTTTAGCAATCCATCACACCAATATTAAAAAGCTACTGGCTTATTCCACCATTATGGCACTTGGCACGCTAACCATGTTGCTGGGCATTGGTTCTGAGTACGCCATGACGGCATTTGTAACGTTCTTGCTTGCCCACTCAATGTACAAAGGGGCACTGTTTATGGTCGCCGGTATTCTGGACCATGAGACAGGCACCAAAGATGTCACCGCAATGGGCGGCTTGAGGTCTGCCATGCCAATCACTGCGGTGATTGCTTTTGTCGTGGCACTGTCGTTGGCAGGCGTGCCACCGCTATTTGGCTTCATTGGTAAAGAGCTAATGCTAGAGGCAGCGCTGGGGGCGGAGCGCTTCAATGTGTTGCTAGTCCTGTTTGCTTTCCTGGCGGCTATTTTGACGATTGCAGTGGCTGCTATTATCGCCTTCCGCCCCTTCTATGGTCGGCAAATTGAAACACCCAAAACACCCCATGAAGCGCCTTTTAGTATGTTAGTTGGGCCCGCTGTATTGGCGCTTGGTTCACTTGTGTTAGGGCTGGCACCAGCCATGCTTGGTACCGATGCGCTGCTTACGTCAGCGGCGACAGCGGTGGTAGGTGAGCCGCTGCAAGTGTCATTATCGCTTTGGTATGGCATCAATATGGCGCTGATTATGTCGATCGTCAGCCTTGGACTAGGCTTTTTACTGTTTAAACGCTGGGATAGTGTGCGTTGTAAACTAGCGATGTTGGCGCCACTAATGCGACATGGCCCAGAAGCAGGCTATGAAGGCTTCATGAATAGCATTGTGCGTTTTTCTGAATGGCAAACACGCCTGCTGCAAAACGGTTATATGCGTAACTATATTCTCGTTATGCTGGTGGTGCTGATCGTTTTGATTGGTAACTCAATACTTGTGCGCCATGCACCTCAGTTGGCACTAACGCTGGACGTGCGCTTCCACGAGGTAATTGTTGTTGGCACTATGGTGATGGGGGCTCTGTTTGCCACCATTTCTCGCTCACGACTTGGAGCCGTCGTGTCGGTCGGCATTATGGGATTCTCTATTGCGCTTATTTTTATTCTTTTCAGTGCTCCCGACCTAGGCATTACCCAACTACTGGTTGAGACGCTCACCGTTATCTTGTTGGTTTTGGTGCTCTTTCGTTTGCCGCGTTTTTCAAACCTTTCCACAAATTTGGAACGTATTCGAGATGGTGCTGTGGCGGCAACAATGGGAATTCTGATTTTCCTACTGATTATGACCGCTTGGAGTATCGATCAGTTTGAGCCGATTTCAGCTTATATGATCGAAAATAGCGCTCCTCTTGCCTATGGTCGCAACATCGTGAATGTCATTTTGGTGGACTATCGTGCCCTCGACACGCTAGGTGAAATGTTTGTTCTTGCGCTCGCTGCTATTGGGGTTATCGCCATGCTTAAACTGCGCCACGGCGACAATGAAAGCAAATCAGCAGAAGGCGAAAACGGCGAAAACGCCAGTGTTAAGGAGCCCTACGATGGTTAAATCCGGCACTATTATTCTCAACACTGCGGCGCGGTTTTTGATGCCGCTACAGCTGATGTTTTCAGTTTTTCTATTGCTGCGTGGACATGATGAGCCAGGAGGTGGATTTATTGCTGGGCTAGTAGCAGCAGGGGCCTTCACGCTTTACCTGTTTGCCTTTGGGGTCAGCGCCACCAAAGAGGTGCTGCGTATGGTCGATCCACGCGACTTGATTGGTGTTGGGCTGCTGCTAGGGATGATTTCGGTGGTGCCAGCATGGTTTATGGATCAACCGTTTTTAACTGCTCAGTGGTGGACTATCCCCGTGATCGATTTTAAAGCGTCTACACCGCTTATTTTCGATGTAGGAGTGTACTTTGCCGTTCTTGGTTCGGTGATGGGCATGGTGATGGCGCTGATGGAGGTGGATAAGGATGAACCTTAGTGACTTAGGAGGTCCCGTATGGAACCGCTAATGGCACTAGCGATAGGGCTACTCTACGCCGCCGCTATTTTTATGATGTTACGTCGCTCTATTGTGAAGTTGGTGATTGGTCTACTGCTGCTGTCGAACGCTGCTAATTTGCTGATCTTCACTACTGCAGGCATGACGCGCGGCGCCCCACCATTAATACCGGAAGGCATGTTACAGCCGTTAGCCGAAGTAGCCGACCCGCTGCCTCAAGCTGTTGTATTGACGGCGATTGTCATTGCATTTGGGGTGCTGGCATTTGCTGTTGTGTTAATTCGCCGTGCCTACGAAATTGTTAAGGCAGATGATTTGGACAAAATGAAGGATACCGACACGTGAGGCCTGAAGTCGCACTGCCCGTCCTGTTGCCACTGCTTTCTGGCGCTCTTTCATTACTTTTTTGGCGCTCTCGCCCCGTCCAGCGTTTTATTGCGGTGGCGGGTAATGTTGCGCTGTTGCTAGTTAGTATATGGCTGTTTGTTGCTGTGTTAGCTGATGGTTACATCACCATGCAAATGGGCAGCTGGCCAGCGCCGTTTGGTATTACGCTAATTGCCGATATGTTAAGTGCTGTCATGATTTTAATGACAGGCATCATTGGTTTGGCTATGGGGGTTTATTCGCTAGCCACCACAGGGCGGGGGCATGAAAAGTTTGGTTATTACCCGCTGATGCATTTGCTGTTAGCAGGGGTGGCAGGGGCCTTTTTAACCGGCGATATCTTCAATCTATATGTTTGGTTTGAGGTTATGCTGGTGGCGTCGTTTGCGCTGTTGATTCTGGGCGGTGAACGGGCGCAGATGGAAGGCGCAATTAAATACGTCACGTTGAACCTGCTGGCTTCGGTGATTTTTTTAACGGCTGTGGGGTTACTGTATGGCACGGTAGGCACCCTAAACATGGCTGACATTGCGCTGCGTATGGATGAGGCAGAGCATAGCGGGATGGTCGAAGTGCTTGCCGTTATGTTTATGGTGGCATTTGGTATTAAAGCCGCCGCCTTCCCGCTCTTTTTCTGGCTGCCGGCTTCTTATCACACGCCGCCAGTAGCGGTGTCGGCGCTGTTTGCTGGTTTGCTGACAAAGGTCGGGGTGTATTCATTATTTCGCGTGTTCACGCTTATTTTTGATCAAACGATGGGGTATCTGCAGGATATAATGCTTTGGGGCGCTGTGCTGACAATGGTCACTGGCGTGCTTGGTGCCGCCGCTCAGTATGAGTTCCGCCGCATTCTCTCATTCCATATCGTCAGCCAGATTGGTTACATGATTCTGGGCTTGGCGCTGTATACACCGCTGGCGATTGCGGGTGGTGTATTCGCCATCGTGCATAACATTGTTGTTAAAACGAACCTGTTCCTGATCAGTGGCATTACCCACCGTCTGCAAGGTACTTATCAGCTTAAAAAAATGGGTGGCCTTTATCGAGAGCGTCCTTGGTTAGCCGTGGCATTCTTTATCTCAGCGTTTTCGCTGGCGGGCATTCCTCCACTATCGGGTTTCTTTGCCAAGTTTGTGCTGGTTCGCGCTGGCCTGGAGGCGGAGGCGTATGTAGCAACAGGTTTTGCGTTGGCAGTAGGGCTTATGACACTTTATTCCATGGTGAAAATTTGGAATGACGTGTTTTGGAAAGCGTTGCCAGAAGAAAATAAAGTGCCCGCCTCACAAACCTCCGTCGGTGATGATGGTCGATTACTAAAACCAAGCCTGTGGATGATGTACACCCCAGTTGCTGTGTTGGCCATGATGTCGTTATTAATCGGTGTTTTCGCAGAAGCCATTATGCAGGTGATGATGCTTATCGGTGATCAGCTAATGTCCCCATCAGGTTATATTGAAGCTGTGCTGGGCGTCTCTGCTAGTGCTGAAGATGCGCTGCTTGACCGGGGTGAGTTGCAGGCGGAGCAAATAGGTGACCGTGCGGAGGACGCCCCATGACTGGTGCGATTTGGAACCTTCTGCTCGGGTTGGCTTGGGTACTACTAAGTGGCGATTTTTCCGGGCTTAATCTGCTGGTCGGAATGATTTTTGGCTATATTGCGTTGCTGTTAATTGAGCCTCAAGTCGACGCGTTAAAAGGCTACCCCGCTCGTGTGCCGCGAATTATTGGTTTTATTGGTTTTTTTATTAAGGAGTTGGTGCGGGCAAACCTGCGCGTCGCCTTCGATATAGTGACCCCTCCCTGGCACATGAAGCCCGGCGTTATTGCGCTACCTCTTTCTGCACGCACGGAAATGGAAATTACGATCGTCGCTAACCTGATTTCGCTGACGCCTGGTACGTTGAGCCTTGATGTCTCTGACGATCGAAAGGTGCTCTATATTCACGCGATGTTTTTGGATAATGAAGAAGAGCTTCGAAATAACTTAAAAGAGATGGAGCACCGTGCATTGGAGCTATTTCGTTAATGGATACCGTTATTCTGATAAGCCAGATAATTATGGGGCTGGCGCTTGTACTGACCTTCGTACGTGTCGTTCGTGGCCCTAGCTTACCTGATCGTGTTGTTGCGCTTGAATTGTTTTCCACTACCGTGGTGGGGCTGGTGGGTGTTTATGCTATTCAGTCGGGGGTAGCGAGTTTTCTAGATGCGGCAATCGTGATCGCTCTGATGGGCTTTTTAGCCGCGATTGGGTTTGCGCGCTATCTGGAACGAGGGGGGCCGCGAGATGATTGAATTTATCAAAGGCGCGCTGTTGATAACGGGGTCAAGCTTTATGTTGCTGGCGGCCATCGGTTTGTTGCGGTTACCGGATCTGCTGACCCGCATGCACGCAACCACTAAGGCTGCAGCGCTTGGGGTTATTTTAATCATGCTTGCCTCGGCCATGCACTTTGCTGAAGTTGGGGTGGTTGCGCGCTCGTTCGCGATTATTGTGTTTATTTTAATAACGGCACCGATTGCTGCCCATGTGATTGGTAGGGCGGGTTACTTTGTTGGCTCGCGCCTCTGGAGCGGCACCGTTAAGGATGAACTGAGACCCAATTATGACCCGCTTACTCATGAGCTTAAAAGTGGCCTAGAAACCCATGAAAATGCCAAACGGCATCCCCGCGCCACAGACCCGGACTGACGGCAATTTGCTAACTTTCCCCATGCTGACACGTCTGCTCGAAAAGCCATCCACACGGATGGCTTTTTTATTTGCAGTGCTTTGGGGAAAAGCTATCGAGATAAGCGTGAAAAAAATCGGCTAAACAGTAGGGAAGGAGGCTCAGGGGAAAGAAAACACGCGTGCCTATTTGTGTACAATAGTTATACTGTGAAGGATTGTATGTCTATGTTTTTGACGCGTGGCGTGTAAATGTTAGCTAGCGAGATGGGGCCTATGCAACGTAAGCAGGATTTACCGCAAAAAGACTGTGTTCAATGCCAGCGTCCTTTTACTTGGCGGAAAAAGTGGGCGCGCTGCTGGGATGAAGTGCGCCATTGCAGTGAACGCTGCCGTCGCGAAGCCAAGCAGTCCAACGCACCAAGGAGGCAAATGCATGAGCAGCACGACTGATATTGTATGGCTTCAGGATAATTTGCGGATAGCTGATAATCCCTTGTTGCATTTTGATTCCCCTCCTGACCAGTTGCTTTGTCTCTATGTGCTAGACCAGCGATGGTTTGAACGTTCGATTACGGGTGATGCTTCTCCCAGGCTGGGGCCCGCTCGGCTACGCTTTTTATGGCAAAGTTTGATGGAGCTACGAGGCGAGCTGCTGCAGCGTGGCAGTGATTTGCTAGTCCGCATCGGTGATCCTGCCAGCATCGTGCTAGATACTGCTGCCATGCTTGGTGCAAGAGAAATACGTGTGGCAGCGCATTCTGGGTATGAAGAGTCACAGTATATTGCGCGGGTCGCTGACCAGCTCCCATCGGCCTGTCAGTTATGTTGTGCTGATAGCGGTTATTTAATTGCCGAAGACGAGCTTCCCTTTGCATTGAATGAGTTGCCGCCCAGCTTTTCGGCATTTCGGCGACGTGTTGAAAAGCATTGTACGTTTTTAGCGCCCCTGCCAGCGCCAGTGACACTGCCACCCTGGCCAGAATCTGCTCCCCGAGGATTTCCTCCCCTTAAAGTAGTGTGTAAAGAGAGTGCTGGCTGGCAGCCTGATAAGCGACAGGGCTTTGTGTTTGTTGGCGGGGAGGCGGCGGCAAGCGATCGTTTTCAGCAGTATCTCTGGCGGCAAAACGGCGCGGAATCTTATAAGACAACCCGTAATGGTTTGCTGGGCGCCAATTTTTCCACACGTTTTTCTCCTTGGCTGGCGCGTGGCTGCTTATCTGCGCGCCAAGTGTGTCAAGAAGTAAAAAACTGGGAGGCCATTCATGGGAGCTGCGAATCAAGTTATTGGATAATTTTCGAATTAATGTGGCGAGATTACTTCCATCGAGCGGCTCAGGTGGACGGTGCGGCATTATTTGGTTATGAAGAGTTACCGCCCGCTAACAGTGCATTTGATGCGTGGCGCAACGCGACAACCGGCGTGCCGTTTATAGATGCTGTCATGCTAGAACTGAAGGTTAGCGGGTGGATATCTAACCGAGCGCGTCAAAATGTCGCCAGTTTCCTAGTGAAAGATCTCAACGTCGATTGGCGCCTTGGTGCATCGTGGTTTGAGCACTGCCTGATTGATTACGATGTGGCGAGTAACTGGGGCAACTGGCGTTATATTGCCGGTATTGGTCGTGATCCCCGTCAAGACCGTTACTTTAATGTACTGAAACAAGCAGGGCATTATGATCCAAACGGGCTTTACGTTGCCTATTGGCTGCCTGAGCTGGCGTCGCTGCCGTTAGGAATGGAGCGCCACCAACCCTGGCGGGTAGCGCCTGCTAAGTTTGATGCACCATGCGTAGAGCCAGCCGAGTGGCAGCGTTGGCTAGTGGCTACAACGGAACTTCAAGAAACGGATGAGTAATGTTCTTCCTGGAAATAGACGATGGTGCCCGAAAGATAGGTTATGCAATGTGGGTAGGGCTAGCATCTACGCTATTTCTGAGCCATTATCGGAAGCACGCCAAGGATTGCCAAGAGATTAATGCTATGTCTTTGAAAGTTAAAGCTCCACTGAGTATCCGCCCCGCCTTGTATTTATCATTTGCACTAGCAGCATGCAGTGGGGCATTAAGTACTAATGCAGTCGCTAATCAGCAATTGATGAGCGAAGTGGATGCACAAGCGGCAGAACAAGTTAGCTATGCCAACTTTAACCAGTGGTTGGCTGATTTTCGCCGCTATGCTGCTCAGCAGGGCGTCAGTGAGTCTACTCTTGCCTCCGCTTTTGATGGGCTCCGCTATCGTGAACGAGTCATTGAGCTCGATCAGTATCAGCCAGAGTTTGTTCGTCCCATTTGGCAATACCTAGATACAGCGGTTTCCAGCACACGGATTAATAACGGCGTAGAGAAGCTTGCGGCTCACCGCGATACCGCGCAACAAATGCAGCAACGTTACGGGGTTCCTGCAGAAATCATCGTGGCTATTTGGGGTATAGAAAGTAACTACGGCAGCAATTTTGGTGATTTCTCGACACTTGAGTCACTGGCAACACTTGCTTACGACGGCCGTCGGCGTGATTTTGCACGCAGCGAACTGTTAGCCGCGTTACGTATTATCGACCAAGGCGATATTGCCGCCGAGCAAATGAAAGGCTCCTGGGCGGGTGCCATGGGACATACGCAGTTTATACCCAGCAGTTTTGAGGCATACGCAGTGGATGGCGACAATGATGGCCGTCGAGACATATGGGGCAGTATTCCTGATGTCATGGCTTCTACCGCTAACTATCTTGCCAGGGCAGGTTGGCAGGCCGGCCAATCTTGGGGCGTTGAAGTAAGTTTGCCTGACTCCTTCGATTATTCACAAACGCAACGTCGTAGCAGTGCTGAATGGGCGGCACAAGGCGTTCGCTCATTGAGTGGTGAGCTGCCCTCGTTCGATAGCGCTGCGGTTATTGTGCCAGCAGGAGCAAACGGCCCTGCCTTTTTGGTAGGGCCTAATTTTCGGGCAATTTTGCGCTATAACAACGCAACTAGTTATGCGCTAGCCGTGTCTACCTTGGCGGATGCTATTGCTGGGCGTGACGGCATTGCCCAGTCCTGGCCCAGAGATCAGGCGCCGTTGACACGTGATGATGTGCGTACTCTACAGCAACGCCTAAATAGTGCTGGATATTCAGTGGGTACTGCGGACGGCATCATGGGGCCTAATACGCGCGAGGGCCTACGTGCTTTTCAGCGTGACCAAGGGCTCACGCCCGATGGCTTTGCCACCCAGGCGCTGTTAGAACGGCTGCGTTAATGTTGCGTTTCGATGAGTCTCTTTAGCGAGTCAAATGTCTCATGCTAGGTAAACTTCTCACTAAGGACGAAAGGTAATGAGGAAAACTTTTGTAGGTGTGCTGGCTACCGGTGTAATGGTCAGTGCGTTGTCAGTGAGCACAGCTATCCAGGCAGATGATAAGGTATTTGGTTGGGTTGAAAATGCATCCATTGAACCGTGGGGTATCGCTGTAAAAGCGAAGCTAGATAGCGGTGCGCTGACCTCATCATTAGACGCGCGTGATATTGAGATGTTCGAGAAAGACGGCGAGGAGTGGGTTCGCTTCCGCCTGAAGCTCGAGGATCAGGCAAACGGTGAAACGTTTAGTGATCAGATTGAGCGCCCCCTCTATCGAGAGTTGGCGGTTCGTGGCGCAGGTGGTCGTGATGAACGTCCAGTGGTGCTAATGGATGTTTGCATGGGCAACACGGTGTATGAAGAGCAGTTTGGTCTGCGAGATCGTGAAGAGATGATTTACCCGCTGCTCTTGGGGCGTCGCACAATTAGCCACTTAGGACTATTAGATGTGCGCAATACCTTTCTTCAAGACCCTGAATGTGGGGAGAAGGCAGCCTATGTTCCCCACGATCCAACAGATGAACAGTCCTAATTACGCCGTTCTAAGCATAAAGCTCGTGTCACCCAGCTTACTGGCGTAATCGGTGATTAAAAAAGTCGCGATAATAGTGCGGTGACGGCAGTTTCTACCCGTAAGATGCGAGGGCCTAGGTGCATGCCCTCGCAGCCTGCCTCAAGTAGTTTTTCAACTTCCCAAGGTATAAAGCCGCCTTCCGGTCCAACGAGAAGCAGTACTTTTCCGTCAATATTCCGTGGACAGGCATTCGGCATACCAGGGTGTGCCACCAGCCCGCGTCGTTCTTTTAGCAGCTCCGGCAGTTGTTCTTCTAAAAAAGGGCGAAAGCCTTTGCACAGCGTCACATTAGGCAATTGTGTGTCTCGCGCTTGTTCCAGGCCTAGCACTAAGTGATGATGAATTTTTTCTGCACGGAGTTCTGGGGACTGCCAGTAGCTTTTTTCCACCCGCTTGGTGTGAAGCAGTGTAATATTTTTTACACCAAGAGCCGTGACATGCTCTAAGGTACGTGCCAGCATTCTGGGGCGAGGAAGCGCCAATATTAAGTGTACTGGCAAGGGCGGAGGGGGGGGCTCATTGAGATTTTCCAGTGTGAAGGTTGCCTGGGTCTCGTGTAGTTCAGTTAGCTGCGCTTTCCCCATCTTGCCGCCCTGTAGACCGACTGTGTAGTAGTCTCCTACACAAGCGCGGTGGACCTCGCGTAAATGGGTGATACGTCGTGTGTCAGTAAGGTAAGCATAAGCTCCCTTTACTTCGCTCGGATCAAGCAGAATAAGATTCATGATTGTCGTCTATTGGTCATAAGGAAGACACGCCTACCGGTACTAATCCGTTAAGCTGACTTGCATAGGCGCATGTTGCAGGCACAATAGCAGCAACGGCGACAAAGCCTCTACCGCGTTTAAGGAGATGCGCTGTGCGCGTAATTCGCAAATATGCCAACCGTAGGTTGTACGATACTCAACAAAGTCGTTACGTGACGCTTGAGGATCTGCGGCGTTTGATTATTGAAGAAGAACCCTTCCGCGTCGAGGATGCAAAAAGTGGTGAAGACCTGACGCGGACCATTTTGCTGTCGATCATTATCGAGCAAGAGCAGGCTGATAGTGAAGCCGAAGTTTTCTCAAATGACCTGCTGGCTCAGTTGATCCGTGTGTACGATATGTCATCGCCTTTACCGCTAGCACGTTATTTAGAGCAGGGCACCCAGCTCATGCTGGAACAGCAAAAGCGCATGCAAAGCCAGTGGCAACAAGCGATACGCCACTCTCCTATGGAGTTCATGCGTGAGTTGGCCGAAGAAAATATGCGTTTTTGGCAAAAAACGCTTAATCAGCCTAATCAAACAGACGATGACGATACGCCGGATAAAAGCTCCTGACGCCGCTGGTTGAGTCGTTGTGGCATAATATGCCGATTAACTTAGTTACGCTTTCAGCTAATCTCAGCTAGGCACTCCCGTTTGAGAAGGATGATGATGAACGTTTTAATGATAGGTGGCGGTGGTCGCGAGCATGCATTGGCGTGGAAACTAGCGCAGTCTAGTGACGTCGAGCAGGTGTTTGTAGCGCCAGGTAATGCAGGTACTGCCACTGAGCCTAAATTGACCAACGTAGCTAT
The DNA here is from genome assembly GCF_014897875.1 of Halomonas sp. 3A7M. NCBI lineage: Bacteria > Pseudomonadati > Pseudomonadota > Gammaproteobacteria > Oceanospirillales > Halomonadaceae > Halomonas > Halomonas sp. 3A7M. Next base: position 55,751 of record NZ_JABUZD010000082.1, on the reverse strand, counting down.
TGAAGCAACAGATTTAGACGCGTTGGTGGCGTTTGCCCAGCGCGAGCAGGTAGCGCTAACAGTGGTAGGGCCAGAAGCGCCGTTAGTTGAAGGGGTGGTTGATCGTTTTCAGGCGGCTGGCCTGACAATTTTTGGGCCTTCACAACGCGCCGCACAGTTGGAAGGCTCTAAGTCGTTTACCAAAGACTTTCTGGCACGCCACCAGATTCCTTCTGCCGCGTATCAAACCTTCACAGCGGTAGAGCCAGCCTTGGCTTACTTAGCTGAGATGGGCGCGCCTATTGTCATCAAAGCTGACGGCTTGGCGGCGGGTAAGGGTGTCATTGTAGCGATGAGTGAAGCCGAAGCTGAAGCGGCTATTCGCGATATGTTAGAGGCGAATGCATTTGGCGATGCGGGTGCGCGCGTTGTTATCGAAGAATTTCTGGAAGGCGAAGAAGCTAGCTTTATCGTCATGGTTGATGGTGAGAATGTGGTGCCGATGGCCACTAGCCAAGACCATAAGCGTGCCTATGACGGTGATACCGGCCCCAATACAGGCGGCATGGGAGCTTACTCTCCGGCGCCGGTGGTAACCCCAGAGATCGACGAGCGCATCATGGAGCAGATTATACTTCCCACCGTGCGGGGCATGGCGGAAGAAGGAAATGCATATACCGGCTTTTTATATGCAGGCCTAATGATTGATGCTGAAGGCAATCCAAAAGTAATCGAATATAACTGCCGTTTTGGTGACCCCGAAACTCAGCCAATCATGATGCGGTTAACGTCAGATTTAGCCGCGCTTTGCTTGGCTGGCGCTAAGGGCGAGCTTGCCGATAAGCAGTGTGAGTGGGACTCCCGCGCAGCCGTGGGTGTTGTGATAGCGGCAGGTGGCTATCCCGGCAGTTACCGCAAAGGCGATGTCATTCATGGCTTGGAGCAGGCAGGTCAGGCGCAGTGCAAAGTATTCCATGCAGGCACTACTCAGGCTGCTGACGGCAGTATCGTAACCGCAGGCGGGCGAGTGCTATGCGTAACCGCATTAGGCAACACAGTATCTGCTGCTCAACAGCAAGCATACCAGGGGGTTAAAGCGATTCACTGGGAGGGTGCTGAATTCCGCCGTGATATCGCATTCCGTGCTATCGCCCGAGAAAAATAGCGATCAGCGATGATCTCGCCGGAGCTAAACCACCACTGACAAGGAACTAAGCATGGAGCGTGTCACGCTAGATTTCCCCACGGCAGCGATTATTCATCGGCATCCTTTAACGGTGCGCGTAACGGATATGAATTACGGTCGCCACCTGGGGCATGACGCTTTAGTATCGCTGCTACATGAAGCTCGCGTGCATGCGTTCGCTGCGCTAGGTTTGCCTGAGTGGGATATAAAAGGCTACCCGAGCGTTGTTGCTGACCTAGCGGTTCAGTACCAGAGCGAGGCGCGCTGGCCGGATGCTTTGGTAATTGAGACCGCTGTCCCTGAACCACAAGGCAAAGCGTTGACGGTTTATCAGCGCATTTGTCATGCAGAAACCGATAAGGTGGTGGCAACTGCTCGGGTTAACCAGCTTCTTTTAGACCTTTCTTCAGGGCGGCCTGTCAAAGTGCCTGATGACGTTGCGCAGGCGATTGCTCGCGCGACTGCTCAGGAGAGAGGTACTTAATGTCGCGGGAATATCCAATCATTGCCATCACGGGCTCTTCAGGCGCGGGTACTACCACGGTGCGTCGCAGCTTTGAGCGCATGTTCCTGCGTGAAGATGTGCATGCTGCCATGGTGGACGGCGATGCCTTTCACCGCTACACCCGCGATGATCTCCAGCGGATTTTTCGTGACGAGCCCGAACGCAAAGATGAGCTTTCTCACTTTGCTGTAGAAGCTAATCTGCTTGATCGACTTGAAGGGCTTTTTGTTGAATACGGTGAGCATGGAGCGGGTACGTTCCGTCACTACATTCATGCAGAAGATAAGCAAAAAATTGAGGCAGGTTATCGAGTAGGGACGTTCACTGAGTGGCAGTCACTGCCTTGTGGTACTGATCTGCTCTTTTACGAAGGACTGCATGGCGGCTTGGTGACCCAAGAGTATGATATTGCTCGTCACGTAGATTTGCTAGTCGGCGTTGCGCCGACCATGAATCTTGAATGGATTCAAAAAATTGATCGTGATACCAAGCTGCGCGGTTATTCCCAGGAAGCGGTCATCGATACCATATTAGGGCGCATGGATGATTACGTGCGCTACATTCAGCCGCAGTTCTCGCGTACCCATATTAATTTCCAGCGTGTGCCCACTGTCGATACGTCGAACCCCTTTGAGGTTCAGGATATTCCGACCGATGCAGAATCGTTTGTGGTGATTCGCTTTAGAGATCCCTCAACGGTGGATTTTCCATGGCTATTGGCGATGATAAAAGATTCATTTATGACACGTCCGCACACGTTAGTGGTGCCTGGGGCGCGAATGTCGTTAGCGATGGAGCTGATCCTAGCGCCGCTAGTTCGCCATTTGTTGTCTCAGCGCCGTTTTCGCTAGGCCGTTTTTGCTAATTAGCACGTTTTCGCCACTTACAAAAATGAAGGAGGCCGTATGGATTGCCTGTTTTGCAAAATAATAAACCGCGAAATTCCCGCAGATATTGTGTTTGAAGATGAGCATGTATTGGCGTTTAACGACATTAATCCTCAGGCGCCAACGCATCAGTTGATCATTCCTAAAAAGCATATTGCTACGCTTAACGATATTGATCCTGAAGACCTAGCCCTGGTTGGGCGTTTGCAGCACACTGCCGCACAGCTGGCCAAGCAGCAAGGCTTCGCGGAAGATGGTTATCGTGTGGTGATGAATTGTAATGAACTGGGTGGTCAGACGGTTTATCACATTCATATGCATTTATTGGGAGGTCGGCAGTTTACTTGGCCGGCTGGCTGATAGTGGGTTTGTTTATTTTATAGCCCAACAAAAGTAAAAAGCCCCTGTGCGTTTTTAGCGTACAAGGGGCTTTTTACGTATCAGCGGTATTGCAACGAATCGTTAGGCGTCGATGCGCTTATACTTCATTCGCTTAGGTGTGTCGTTACCCACACGCTTCTTGTGATCTTCTTCATATTCGGTGTAGTTACCATCGAAGAAGACGACTTCTGAATCGCCTTCAAAGGCGAGAATGTGCGTGGCGATACGGTCTAGGAACCAGCGATCGTGAGAAATCACCATCGCGCAGCCTGGGAAGGCCAGCAGCGCTTCTTCCAAGGCGCGTAGGGTCTCGATGTCCAGATCGTTTGAAGGTTCGTCTAACAGCAGTACGTTTGCGCCTTGTTTAAGCGTTTGGGCAAGCTGAAGGCGACCGCGCTCACCACCAGAAAGCTCATCTAGACGCTTCTGCTGATCGTTGCCCTTAAAGTTAAAGCGGCCAACGTAGGCACGCGAAGAGACTTCATAGCCGTTAATGTTGAGAATATCCTGTCCGTCAGAGACGGCTTCCCAAACAGTTTGCTTGTCGTCTAGCGCGTCACGCAACTGCTCAACGTAGGCAATATCGACAGTCTCACCAATCACTACTTCGCCAGCATCCGGCTGTTCCTGGCCGGTGACTAGCTTGAACAGTGTCGATTTACCGGCCCCGTTACCACCTACAATCCCGACAATCGCCCCTTGAGGGATGGTAAAGGAGAGGTCCTGGTAGAGCAGTTTGTCATCAAACCGCTTGGTCACGTTATGAAACTCGATGACCTTATCACCCAGGCGCGGGCCAGGCGGAATATAGATCTCATTTGTTTCATTACGCTTTTGGAAATCGCCAGACTGCATCTCTTCAAAGCGATTAAGGCGCGCCTTACTCTTCGCTTGGCGTCCTTTAGTGTTGCTGCGCACCCACTCAAGCTCTTGCTTGATAGCTTTTTGGCGCGATACTTCCTGTTTGGCTTCTTGGTTCAGGCGCTGCTCTTTCTGCTCCAGCCACTGGGAGTAGTTGCCTTCAAAAGGAATGCCCTGGCCGCGGTCAAGTTCCAGAATCCATCCGGCAACGTTGTCCAGGAAGTAGCGGTCGTGGGTAATGGCCACGACAGTACCGTTATAGTCGTGCAAGAAGCGCTCTAGCCAGGCAACGGATTCAGCATCCAAGTGGTTGGTAGGCTCGTCGAGCAAGAGCATATCGGGGCTTGAGAGCAGCAGGCGGCACAGCGCTACACGGCGGCGCTCGCCCCCAGAAAGATTGCCTACTTTGGCATCCCAGGGCGGTAGACGCAGCGCTTCAGCAGCGACTTCCAGCTTACGCTCAAGGTTATGCGCATCGGCGGCTTCAATAATATTTTCAAGGCGTGCTTGTTCGCTTGCTAGGGCATCAAAATCCGCATCAGGCTCGGCATACGCGGCATACACCGCATCCAGTTTTTCCTGGGCTTCTTTAATGGCGCCTAGCGCCTCTTCTACTGTATCGCGAACGTTCTTTTCGTCATCAAGCTGTGGCTCCTGAGGCAGGTAGCCCACATTAATACCAGGCATCGGACGAGCTTCACCTTCAAACTCTTTATCGACACCAGCCATAATGCGTAGCAGTGTGGATTTACCGGAACCGTTCAAACCCAGTACGCCAATTTTGGCGCCAGGGAAAAACGATAGCGAAATATCCTTGAGAATTTGCTTTTTGGGTGGCACAACTTTGCCAACCCGGTTCATGGTGAATACGTATTGCGCCATGGAAATCCGTTAGGTTGTTGGAGAAAAGAGTCGCAGCTGTGTGCTGGCATAGGGCTAAGATGATAGTGCTCAGCGCAGGTAAAGGCCAGAAGCGTAGAAGATAAGTCTTGTGTATGCGTTGATCAGCAGCTTAGTGAAGGCTTAGTGCGTGAGTCACTAGACGTCGTAACTAAGCTGCCAATCAATGAAAGCGGTTGAGGCGATCAGGTTATTCCTCTTCATCCCAATCATCTTCAATAGCGCGCTGCAAACGGCGCTCCTCGAGCCATGCTTCTACTTGGCGGCGGGCGCGAAGCGTATCTGCTTTGCTGGGTTTGCTTTTGCCGTAGTGGTCATCGTTAACAGCGTCTAAGTTATCGAACTCATCTGCATCGATTGCATCACTGGCATAAGATTCACGATTTAAGGGGTCACGGCTCATAGTATGCCCTCCAACCCAAGCCGGCGCACCGGCATCACAACGGCTTCTTCTTTCAATCGATAGATGAAACAAGAAGCGCCTGGCGCTTTTATGCGCTTAGCCGCTATATACCGCCACTTAGGTTGAAGTTCAAGCCCCTGAGGCTACTTTTTGTTTATTCTGCTAGCTCTTGGCGCTTTTGAATGGCTGCCAATGCTTGCTGTGCTTCTACGCGTTCCGTCACATCTTTCTGTACGCCGATGTAGTACATCAAGTTATCAGCTTCGTCATAAACGGGTGTAATAGAGAGCTCGTTCCAGAACATAGTGCCGTCTTTGCGATAATTACGCAGCACTTCACGAGAAGGGCGACCCTCTTTCAGCGCTTCCCGGATAGAGACCAGTGCATCTTGGTCACGGTCTTCATTTTGTAAAAAACGGCAGTCGCGATAAAGAATTTCATCTGCACTGTAGCCGGTGAGACGTTCGAAGCCTTGGTTGACGTAAATCAGAATGTTTTCATCGCCTTCTTGCTCTGCAACGACGATGCCATCCTCGGAGGCGTCAATAATGCGTTCGAGTAACACAGGGCTGATCAAAGGAGATCGTTTCATCAATGGGTTCCTGTTGCTGCTCTCGTTCTTCCGAAGCTATGCGCTGTCCATCAACGCGGAGCTAAGCGGCATTTCATATTGCTTAATAAAGGTAGAATAGCAAAAACCCAGCTAATCACCGCTAATTACCTACCATCATGGCGAGCGTTGTGATGCATTGCAATCGACAGCGCTATTCTGCCTCAGGTAATCGTTGGGCTGATAACATGGCACCGAATGCTGTCCCAGCAAGCAGAATAGCAGCGGAGCGCTACCAGGCCATTTGGCCAATCCACCAATTATCCCGCCTACCTTGGTCATTGCGTTCCCTTGGCAGTTGCTAATGTAAGGTGACAGAATGAGAAACAAGGATGCCACATTAAAACGTTTAGGAACCTCTGTATGTCACGCATTCAAATACGTTACTGCACGCAGTGCCAGTGGTTGTTACGCAGTGCTTGGTATGCCCAAGAGCTGCTTTCAACCTTTGGCGAAAGTCTTGCAGAGGTTGCCTTGTCTCCCTCTCATGGTGGCACCTTTGAGATATGGTGCGACGAGGCGTTGCTATGGGAAAGAAAGCGCGATGGTGGCTTTCCAGATATCAAGGTCCTAAAGCAGCGCGTGCGGGATAAGGTCGAGCCAGCCCGGGATTTGGGGCATATCGACCGATGAACCAAGATCGTCAAGCGATACTGTATGGTCTTGGAGCGGTGGCGCTATGGTCGACAGTTGCTACGGCTTTTAAGGTCGCTCTTGCCTGGATGAGTCCGCTAGAGTTGATGTGGCTCGCGGCCCTTGTATCTTGGGCATTCATGTTTGTGTTGGTAGTGAAGCAAGGGCATTTAACAGAAGCCCTTCGCCATGGCTGGCGAACCGCTGCATGGGCTGGGTTGATGAATCCTGTTGCCTACTATCTAGTGCTGTTTGCCGCTTACGATAGGCTGCCTGGGCAAGAGGCAATGGCACTCAACTATACTTGGGCGCTGGCAATGGCGCTTCTGGCGGTACCGATCTTAGGGCAACGGCTCACGCGAGTGGATGTGGTCGCGGGGCTCATTGCCTACGCGGGGGTCTGGGTGATAGCAACCCGCGGTAATGTTTTCAATGTAGATTTCGCAGACCCCCTTGGAGTCGTGTTTGCACTTGTGTCGACGCTGTTATGGGCGCTCTACTGGTTGCTCAACGCACGGGATGAAAGAGCGCCCTTGGTCGCACAATGGCAGAACTTCAGCGTCGGCTTGCCTGTTTTAACGCTGCTATTAATTGTCGGGCCAGGGTTCAGTTGGCATGGCTGGCAAGCTTTAGGCGCGGGTGTCTACGTGGGTCTTTTCGAAATGGGGGTCGCTTTTATTCTTTGGCAGATGGCGGTTCGCAAGGTCTCGCGTACGGCCAAGGTGTCTAATCTGATATTTCTTTCGCCGCCTATTTCGCTGCTACTGCTCTATCTGGTTGTCAATGAGCCATTGTTGGCATCCACGTTGGTAGGGTTGATGCTGATCCTTTCAGGGCTAGCGCTGCAGCAGCTGCAATCTTCGAAAGCCTAGCTCTTGGAGCTTAAGGGGGGGGGGCGGAATAGCCCTATTCCCACAGATATTTCTCACTGATTTGATTAGCAGGTTGTTGAACGACGCTGCTAGCAAGTGCAGGTACCGAGTGTTTTTGGCCAGCCCACGATAACGAGCCTTTCGCTTTTTGTTCTGGTACTCAGCTTCGGAGAAGGTGATCTGATCCATGACAGTACTGAAATCTATGCAAGACAATGGCCGCATTATCGCTGATGTTAGGGTTTTTCTCAGAGCCTCTTTAAGATTAGTGGCTTAGAAGCGCTAGCGTTAAACGATAAAAAGGAACTGTCGTTGTCTCATTTGGCGGATGCTTGAAACACGCTATCGAGCAGAGGTTCAAGTGCTGGCCAAACGTTGTCTAAAATAATGGGTTGAGCTGCTGCGGTGGGGTGAATGCCGTCATCTTGCATCAGTTGCTCGTTAAGCGCTACGTCTTCCAACAAGAAGGGCACGAGAGGTACGTCATACTCATCAGCTAACGAATGAAAAACACCGGTAAAGGCATCACGGTAGGCTTGGCCATAGTTGGGCGGAATATCAATGCCGAGAAGCAGTACGTCAGCACCTGCCTGTTGGCTTTGTTCAATCATGCCAGCTAGATTAGAACGCATTTGAGCAGGCGGAAGGCCGCGTAATCCATCGTTGCCGCCAAGCTCTAACAGAACGATATCAGGCTGTCGTTGTCCGATAATGTTAGCTAATCGTTGTGCACCACCGGACGTCGTTTCACCGCTGATACTGACATTGATAACCTGGGCTTCACTATCTAGCCGCTCAGCCAATAACGTTACCCAACCCATTTCTTGCTCTATACCATAGGCGGCACTAAGACTATCGCCCATGACTAAAAGTGTTGGGCGTTGGTCGGCGCTGAGTGCTGGTGCGCTAAAGATGACTATCAGTGCCAGCAACCCTCCGGTTACCATGCGGTTCAGTCTTTGCCTCGCTATAGGGATGCCATGCTTCATGTCTTACTCCTCTGATCCACAAGCCAATTTGGATCCAAAAGCCCACTTGGACCCAACCGCTAATTTGCCAACCGATGCTGCCTCTTCGCATCAGCCCACCACCGACACCATCACCGCTAGTAATGTTCCTCACAAGCAAGCTCACCAGCCAGTCCTGCATGCTGAGAAACTATCTAAACAGGTGAGGAGCGGAGAGCGTTCGCTAACTATCTTACACGACCTTTCGCTCAGCGTGGCCGCGGGAGAAAGTGTTGCCATTCTTGGTAAAAGCGGTGCTGGTAAGTCGACCCTGCTAGGGTTATTGGCTGGGTTGGATACGCCCAGTGATGGTGAGCTCACGCTATTTGGCCAGCCGCTGAGCCGAATGGATGAAGATGGGCGTGCAGCGTTGCGTGCCGGAAGAGTCGGTTTTGTATTCCAAAACTTTCAGCTACTACCGACGTTAAGTGCATTAGAAAATGTGCTACTGCCGTTGGAGTTGTCTCCCAGAGCGGGAGAAACTCAGGCAGCGGCTCAATGGCTTGAGCGAGTCGGACTGGGTGAGCGCACAGAGCATCTGCCTAAACAGCTTTCGGGAGGCGAGCAGCAGCGCGTTGCCATTGCTCGCGCATTCGTTACCGACCCTGAGCTAGTCTTTGCCGACGAACCAACAGGTAACCTTGATCCCGATACGGGCGCACAGATTATTGACCTGCTTTTCACGCTGAACCGTGAAGCGGGCACGACGCTAATTTTAGTGACCCACGACCACGCACTTGCCCGCCGCTGCGACCGGTGTTTGCGCCTGGCTAACGGGCAGTTGATGCCGTTCGAGCCAACCGCTGCTGCCAGCGGGGGTGGCGATGAGTGATATAAACTGGCGGCTTGCGGCACGTAGTTTGAAGCGTGACCTACGTGCCGCTGATGTTCGCGCGCTGTTTGTCGCGCTGGTGTTGGCAGTTGCCGCTTCTACCATGATCGCCTTTTTTTTAGATCGCCTGGAACGTGGGTTAGAGCGCCAAGCAGGTCAGATGCTGGGTGGCGACTTAGTTCTTGAGCAGCGCGAGCCATTCTCTGAGGAGCTACGCACCACGCTAGAGCAAGCGGGTTTTACGCTGAGTGATCAGGTTGATCTGGTGTCAATGATTAGTCGTGGTGAGCGCTTCCAGCCAGCTAGCTTGAAAGCGGTGGATGAAGTCTATCCTCACTATGGCGTTTCCCATGTGGATCGTGGCAACGGGGTTGAGCAGATTGCATCAGGTCCGCTGCCTGGGGAAGCCTGGGCAGACCCGCGGTTAGCGCAACTGATTGACATTGCGATAGGCGACCGTGTTCAAGTAGGCCAAACAGAACTTCTTGTTAGTGGGATTATCGAGCGCGAGGCGGATCAGTCGGCTGGTTTTAGTAATTTCAATCCTCGTTTAATGCTCAATACCGCCGACTTGGAAGCAACAGGATTGGTGCAGTTAGGGTCACGGCTCGAGTTTGAACTGCTTGCTGCTGGGCCTCCTACAGCACTGGAGCAAGTACAGGGCTTGCTGGCCGAACTAAAACGTAATGGGGTAGACGTACGTGATGTACGTGTTGACCGTCCTCAGTTAGGCAACGCGCTTCAACGCGCTGAGAGTTATCTTGGGCTTGCCGGATTGGCGGCGGTATTATTAGCGGGCGTCGCGGTGGCTATGTCGACTCGTCGTTACGTTGAACGCCATCTAGACACCGCGGCGTTGCTGCGCTGCTTCGGCGCTAGTCAATATCAACTGGTGACTATTTTTACCCTGCAACTAATGGGACTCGCACTGATGGCCGCAATTATTGGAGCGCTGTTAGGGCTTATTGGTCAGGCTGTGCTGCTGTGGCTGTTAACAAGTTTTCTGCCTATGACTTTACCACCCCCCGGCATTATGCCGCTCTGGCTGGGCATTTTTACTGCACTTGCGGTACTGGTTGGTTTTGCTGGCCCCACACTGTTACGCATTAAGCGTGTTAGTGCGCTGAAAGTGTTGCGTCGTGAGCTTGACCCACTACCACCGTCTGCTTGGTTAGTAGTGGGAGTGGCGAGTCTAGTGTTTGGTGGCCTGTTGTGGCTTTACTCAGGCAGTTTTTCGCTTGCACTGGCTTTACTCATTGGCGGTGCGGCCCTGTTAGGGCTTCTATGGATGGCTAGCACGCTGTTGCTAAACGGCCTGTTGAAAGCTGTTCAACGGCTTTCCGGTGGAAGTGAGTGGGGCCAAGCGTTTCGGTTGGGCGGCAGGCAGCTGGCCCGCCGAAAGCAGGCAGGGCTTGGGCAACTGCTGGCGTTTTCGGTCACGTTTTTTGCGATGGCGATGATCGTACTGGTGCGGGGGGATTTATTGTCCACCTGGCAAGATCAGTTGCCGGCGAATACCCCTAACTACTTTGCTATCAATATTCAGCCCAGTGAGCGAGATGCCTTCGAAGAGGCGGTTGCTCCGCGGGTGGAGACCCAAAGCACGCTGTACCCAATGGTGCGCGGAAGAATCAGTGCTATTAACGGTCAGCCGCCGATAGAAGCCGTTCCGCCTGATGCCAGAGGTGATAACTCGCTGCGCCGTGAACTGAATCTTACCTGGCAATCAGAGCTGCCCGAAGGTAATCAGGTCGTCGCCGGAGAGTGGTTTTCACAACCGCGTGAGCCACAGGGGTGGATGAGTGAGGTGGAGGCCACGCCTCAGGAAGCTGCTAACGTTGTGCCCATCTCGGTGGAAGATGGACTAGCAGAGCGCCTTGGCCTTGGGTTAGGCGACGAGCTAACGTTCTCCGTCGGCGGTGATACCATCACTACCCGTATTGAGAGCCTGCGCAGCCTTAACTGGGATAGCTTTAACCCAAATTTCTTCGTTATTTTTCCACCGGGCGTGCTTGAATCGTTTGGCCATAGTTTTATCACCGCGTTTCACTTGCCAGAGCAAGAACAGAGCTTAATCCGACAATTAGTCAATGATTTTCCAGGTGTCTCACTGCTCAACGTGGATGCCATCTTAGGCCAAGTGCGCGAGGTGCTTACCCAGGTCACCCGAGCAGTGGAGCTAGTGCTTATTCTGGTTCTGATGGCTGGCGTTAGTGTGCTTTATGCAGCACTGACGGCTAGCCGGCCGGTACGCGCCCATGAGAGCGGCTTGCTGCGTGTATTTGGTGCAGGTAACCGAATGATTTCACGGGTACAAGGTGCTGAATATGCGCTGCTCGGTTTTGCCAGCGGTTTGATGGGGGCCTTCCTTGCAGAGTTTGCCACTGCCGCGCTTTATCTCTATTGGCTTGATTTAACACCGCGCCTACATGTGAGCTTATGGTTAGTTCTGCCCTTAGGGGGCGCATTACTGATTGGCATTATCGGACATGCCCTTTCTTATAGCCTGCGGCGTCAAGCGCCTGCGGCGAGTTTGGGGTTGCTTGGAGAAGCTTAACAGCACGTTGCCAAGTGCTATGCTTAGCGCTTCTCACAAGGAGGTCATGACATGCCCGTGTCTTTAGGTCATCGCCAGCTGACGGCTGGGGTTTCGTTGCTGCTACTTTCCGGTGCGGTGAATGCGTCGCCTCAGCAACTTGAAGCGGAGCTTCGCGAGCGGCTTGGCAATGAAGCGAGCGCATTCACAGTTGCCCAAGTGTATGAGCAGTCTGAGGCTGTTATTGCTGAAGACATTGCTATCACTTATGCCAATGGCGACGTGTTTACTATCGAACGCTATCTCGTTGAAGGCGACTATCATCGTCCTGATAACGTAGTTATTGATGGTATGGCCGTTAGCGAGGCTGGCAGCTCGCTGCCTTTTTTCAGCGTCGCCTCCATTGAACTGCCTAACGCAGTGCAAGCCGTGCCGTCGATTGATGAAATGAGTGCGCCAGGCATGGTATGGAAGGCGCTGAATGCGCGTGACATCACGCTAAACCTACAGGGTGAGGCAGCGGATGAGTTTTTTAGTGAGCTAGACTCTCCCCCGCTTGAGGGGCAGTTGCACATTGAAACGCTGACGCTTGAAGAGGTCAGCAGTAGCGCTATTGGCTTGTTCGATATGCAGGGCGTCAGTGCCGATTTTAATGACTTGGAAAGTGGGATTAGTTCGGTTCTTGCGCTCGCTAATTTGCGCATTGAGCAGCTAACCGGAATTGATACGCCTGGGGAAGAGAGCGTGGAACATGCCGCGTTGAATGGCATGGATCTGTCCGGAGATGGTTGGCGCGTAGCGTTGGATAGCGCCTGGGTAGAAGGCAATTCCTATGTGGGCGATGCAGGCTTCGAAGGCGCATTTTTTGATATTGGGGGACTGCTGCCTTTATTGCCACTCGAGCAACGACAAGAGTTCGAAACCTTCAACAAAATACTCACAGGGGGAAGTGGTCAGTTACAGGCTGAAGGGCGCAGTCATTCCCGCTGGGAGGAAGGGGGGGAAACCGACCGCTTGATCGCTGATGGCTATGTGCGCTTGAGTAGTGCTGCAGGAATTGAATACAGCCTTGATTTGCCGATCAGTTTGCCAAAAAGCGTTTCCATTGAGCAGGCAATGCAAAACCCTGCGTTGTTTGAATCAGCCACGTTGCATGGTGGTGAGGTCGTTGTGGCTTATACCGATGAAGGGTTGCTGCCGCGATTAACTACCGAGATCGCCGCGCACGAGAATATTACCGAAGCGCAAGCAATCTCTATGGCGGTGGGGCAGGCTCGTCAGCTTGAGCCTATGTTAGGCTCGCAAATAACCAAATTAATGACCGGGATGGTCGACATTATGGCTGGCCATTCCCAAGCCTTAACGGTCAATGTCGCATTGCCCAATCCGTTTACTTTTAACCAATTCATGATGAACCCGATGGCGAGTACTGAGCGGTTTACGTTCACCTATGAGCTAAAGTAGCGCGGTTGACCAGTTAGTCAGTTTTTTGATGACGACTGCAACATGAAATACGCTCATGCACGACCTGACGCGGATGCGATGAAAGTCGCGTCAGGCTGCGTTATGATAGCGGCCTAGTTTCCCCATGATGATCCTTTTGTAACGAGGTTCCCGCCGATGTTCAGCCGCGATATGACAATTGCCGGATTCGATGATGTGCTATTTGACGCGATGCAAAAAGAAGTTGCACGCCAGGAAGCTCACATTGAATTGATTGCTTCTGAAAACTACGCCAGCCCCCGCGTACTGGAAGCGCAAGGCAGCCAGCTGACCAATAAATACGCCGAAGGCTATCCAGGTAAGCGCTACTACGGCGGCTGTGAATTTGTTGATATCGCTGAAAATCTTGCGATCGACTACGCCAAACAGCTGTTCGGCGCGACCTACGTGAATGTTCAGCCTCACTCTGGTTCACAGGCCAACAGCGCGGTTTTCCAAGCGCTGGTAACGCCGGGTGACACCATCTTGGGGATGAGCCTGGATGCCGGTGGTCACTTAACCCATGGTGCCAAGCCTAACTTCTCTGGCAAGCACTACAATGCTATCCAGTATGGGCTGAACGAACAGGGCTTGATTGATTACGATCAGGTGGCTCAGCTTGCTCGCGAGCACAAGCCCAAAATGATCATTGCTGGTTTCTCTGCCTACTCGCAAATTGTCGATTGGGCTAAGTTCCGTGAGATCGCTGATGAAGTAGGTGCCTACTTGTTGGTTGATATGGCGCACGTCTCTGGCTTGGTTGCTGCAGGCATTTACCCAAGCCCGCTGCCCCATGCTCACGTCGTCACATCTACCACGCACAAAACCCTGCGTGGCCCACGCAGCGGCGTTATTCTCTCCGCTGAAAACGATGCGGATATCGAGAAAAAGCTGCAGTCAGCTGTCTTCCCTGGTGGTCAGGGCGGCCCGTTGATGCATGTTATTGCTGCCAAGGCGATCTGCTTCAAAGAAGCCATGGCGCCTGAATTCAAAGCTTACCAGCAGCAGGTGGTCAAAAACGCCCAGGCGATGGCCAAGGTGTTTATCGATCGCGGTTACGATATCGTTTCTGGTGGTACCGAAGATCACCTGTTCCTGCTGTCTTTGATCAAGCAGGGTGTGACTGGTAAAGATGCAGACGCCGCCCTGGGCCGCGCTCACATTACTGTGAACAAAAATGCGGTGCCTAACGATCCGCAAAGCCCATTCGTGACCTCTGGTTTGCGTATTGGCACCCCGGCGGTGACCACGCGCGGGTTCAGTGAGCAAGAGTGTAGTACATTGGCCGGTTGGATTTGTGACATCTTAGATGTACTTGCTAAAGGTGAGGACACCAGTTCAATCGAAGCCCAAGTGCTGGATAAAGTGGCCGAGGTTTGTGCGCGGCTTCCGGTTTATAAATAAGCGCTTGTAACAATGCTCCTTGGCTAAGGATAGCCCAAAGAACGGGCGGCCCATTCGGGTCGCCCGTTCTTTGTTAATGCTCCGTTCTTTTTAAGAATAAGGTCCTTAGTTCAGCTTTTCGAGAGCGGCCAAGCTCTGTTTTACCAGTGCCGCTGCGTCTGCTTGCGAAGCTGATTCGTTATAGCAGCGCAGCTCCGGCGCATTGCCAGAGGGGCGAAGATGCACAATATCGCCATTTTCAAGCGTGGCTCTTAGGCCATCGATACTATTCACCGCTGAAATGCGAGACTGAAGCCCTAACGTTTGCTGCATCAGCTCAGGCGAGGTTTGCCACTCGGCCAGCAACGCATGGCTTTTCTCTGTGGCGAAATCTTTGAGTCTATCGCTTGCCGTATAGCGAGCAGGTAAATCAGCGATTAACTGCGAAAGGTTAACCCCACGCTGGGCGGCCATCACCATTAACGTAAAAGCAGGTAGTAGCGCATCACGGGTGGGTAGTGCGGCTAACTGACGGCCATCGCTTTCCAGACTGCTTCCCAATAGAAAGCCGCCGTTGGCCTCAAACCCAGCCACTCGCGCAAACCGCTTATTGAGTTCAGCCATACTGTCCAATACATACGGTGAACCGATACGCGTGCGCTCAACTAGCTGGAAGGCACCGCAGGCTTCTATTGCCGTATTGCAGCTTACCGGCACGGCCAGGGCTTCGATTCCCAATGCCTGGGCGCAGAGTAACCCGACGATATCACCACGCTGCCATGTCCCCGTTTCATCCCCCAGCAATGGGCGATCACCGTCACCATCAGTAGACAACAGGGCTTGTAACTGGTGCTGGCTTGCCCAGGCACGACCTTGAGCCTGATCCTCGTCGCTAACGGCTTCGGTATCTACGGGAACGAAGGCCTCGCTGCGGCCCAACACCACCACATCCGCACCTAACTCGCTCAAAATATGCGCGCTTAAATCACGGCCTGCAGCGGAGTGCTGGTATAAGCCTACCCGCCAACCTTTCAATGGTTCACCTGGAAACCATGCTGTGAAGCGTCGGGAGTATGCCTTGTTTGCTGCTTCAGAGACCTCGCCGCGCGCTGATGCAGCGAGGGGAGGTATTGCTGCCTCGGCATTAAGAATGGCAATTTCATCAGCTTTGGTGATCTCGCCATCGGGGCGATAAAACTTGATGCCGTTCCGGTCAAACGGGATATGACTGCCGGTAATCATAATGCAGGGTATGCCATCCGCCATCGCTTTTAGCGCCAGCGCGGGCGTTGGCAATACGCCATAGTCATCCACCTCCACTCCCAGCGCATGGGCAGCGCTAGTGCAGGCGGCTGCCATCGCGGGGCTGCTGGGGCGGCGATCCATGCCTAACGCAATGCGCTCCACTGGAAAGGATGTGCGCATGGCGCTAATAAACGCCACGGTAAAGGCCGCACATACTTCATCGGTAAACTGTTCAACCAGCCCTCGCGCGCCGCTGGTACCAAAAGCAATGCCGCTGTCATCAATAATCGCGGTCGTGGAACGTACTGAGCTCAACATGTATCTCCTGGAGAAAGTGCCTGCCATGAGTTTAACACCCTAGGCGTGAAGCGCTACGGGGTGCTTTGGCTATTGAAGTGGGCAGTTGTAATAGCAAGTTGCCAAGACAAAAAAGGCCCCCGCAAGCGGAGGCCATCAGCAAATGTCAGTCCTTTTTATTAAGCTTCAGCGAGGCCTAAATTCAGACCTACTAAGATAGGGTCATGGTCTGAGCTACGGAACGCATCATCGGCGTATAGGTTGTCATCCTGACGGTCGCTGGTGAAGTCGGTGTTGTAGTCCAAAGCAGATGCCTCATCCGCATTAATGTGCCAGGTCGTGGTGCCCGTGACCTGTGTTGCGAGCGTTTCACTGGCTAACGCATGGTCCAATGAACCCCAGAAACCATCAAAGACGTAGCTGTAATCATCATCAAGCAGGTCATAGCCAGCATTTTTCAGGGTTGTGATGGGGTCTTCCATGGCATAAGCATTCAAGTCGCCGAGAATCAGCACATCGCTGTCATTGCTACCGGTGGGCTGGGTGGATAGCCATTCAAGCAATTCCTCCGCGGCCTCGACCCGTGTGGGGTTGTTGTTGGCCTGTCCGTCGCCGATAGCGTCTTCACCATTGACGACACTGCCTTTGGATTTGAAGTGATTAACCACCACCGAAAAGGTTTCACCTTTATTATCTTCGAAGGTTTGCATCACTGGTGCGCGGTTTGCAGTGGCGAAAGCCCCATCGGTTTTAGTGACTGCAGCGCCCGTAGGTGTCACCGCCTGACTGTTGTAGATGACCCCAACGGCAATGGCGTCATCCCCAGGGCTAGTGGTGTTGCCATTCTCATCTTCGGGGACGCTGTAAGCCCAAGTGACATCCTGAATGTTTTTATCCTGCACATCTGCATTCAGTGCATCAACCAACGCTGCGATGGCGCTATCGTCACCATAGCCGTTATTCTCGATTTCCATCAGCCCCACCACATCGGCACCGCTGGTATTAATCGCCTCAACGATTTTGGCTTCCTGGCGGGCAAACTCTTCGGCATTATTGGCCCCGCGAGGATTATGCAGGGTGCCATTTAAGGTCTCTGTTTTATTGCCGTTTTCATTCAGCGTCGTGAAGTAGTTCAATACATTGAAAGAGGCCGCCGTAATATCGGCCTCACCCAGGGCATCCGTATCAGGTGTCGCCGGACGCTCCGCGCCGGTAAAGTCCAGACCTTCGACGTTTTGAACTTTCCACTCTTCGAAGTTGTAATCAAGCACGCCTTCGAGTGTCTGAAGCTCGTCGCCACCGCGCAGCGGGTTAGTGCCAGAAAGCTCCTCACCGTTACGACCATAAATAATTGGATCAGCGTTTTGTGTCGAGTTCGCGTCATCGATTTTGATGGTGCGCGACTCTGCATCTTCAAGCCACGCGTTATAGCCTTCTACATCAGGCTCGTTGACTTCAGTGAACTGCTCTAAACGGCCACCGGACGAAAGCGTGACTTCGCCGTAACGGCCAAGCTCGTAAAGTTCGGTGACCACCAATGGCTCACCGTCCAGTGCTTCTATGGCGACTCGCATACCTTCAAAGGCTTCCAGACCTTGTTTGTCGGTAAACGGCATAACGATTCGCTGGCTTTCAGGCAGAGGAATATCGTTTGCCAGTACCTCAAGGCTGCCGCGCTCGGCGGTTAACTGCGTTTTATCGAAATACTCTGAGACCTCACCGCTAATACGAATTTGATCGCCGGCAGTGAGTTGTTCCAGCCAATCGCTACTACCGCTACCTGCGTACACAAAAATACCTTCTGACGTCTCGGCATTATTGTCGTTATCGTTATCTTCCTCTTGCAGGAAGAAGCCATCCAAGCCAGGCGCTACCATGGTGACGATGGCTTCAAGGGTAACGTTCTCACCCGCTAAAGTGCTGGTGTTCGAGTTACCCTGTACGGCAGAAATCAGCGTGATATCTACCTGGGGTTCATTAGCAAGGCCCGGAGACGCTACGGCGGCTACATCACTAGCATCACCGCCTAGTGCGTCAGAGCTAATTGCTCCCTCGGTATCAGTGGTGGTGAATTTGCCTAAATCCACATCCCAAGAAGCGGCGTCAAACCCGTCGGTATCTGGGTAGGCTTCCATTGCCACTTGGTTGCCATTAACACGTGGGTCACCTTGCCACAGCGTTACCGCATCGCCACCACCACCCAGGCCAGAAGCATTCTCGGCATAACCGATTTTTAAGGCATCGATATTATCCAGGTTGCTCCACGCTGAACGGAATTCCGCGACTGACTGGGCGTCGCCATCGACCATGACAATCGCTGATTCCCCAGGAGCTAGCGAGCTTAGCCCCTTAATTTCAATCGCATCTACGGGATCGGCGCTGTCATCATCGTAGTAAAGCGGCATATCGCTGAAATCAAGCGCTTCAGACGAGCGGTTGGTTACTTCAAACCAATCGGCGGTGACGTCAAAGCCGCTTTGGCCCGACCATATCTCAGTGATGGCTAAACCAATATCGAGCTCGCCCGGTACATAAGGAGCTTTCATCGTGCCTACATGAAAGTCAGTGGTGGCATTGGTGGGTAGTTCAGCGTACTCAAATGACCAGTTCTCTGGGTTACCAATGGCGCTTAATAGCTCCTCCGCCGTGCCGAAGCCATTGCCGGTAAAGGCGGCATTGCGTACGCTGCCAATGGCAACCGCGGTGATACCCTCTTCAAGGCCAGGCGGCAGGGAAGAGTTATTAGAGGAGTCTGCAGTGTCTTGCCACGCATCGCTGTTTGTTTGGGCTGCGTAGATAAACGTTGGGTCGCTTGCCTCGCCGACGAAAACAAGTACTTGGTCACCGCCGACCGAAAGGTTGAACCCGTTATTACCTACGTTGCTGCTATTAGCAGGCGTGAACTGCGAAGAGTCTGCGGTATAAGTAACAACCGTGCCTGCCGGTACGCCGCCTTCAGGCGCCGTCCACTTAACGGCGCCTTCGCTGGCGCGGAAGCCATCGCCTGCCCAGCCTGAGTCAGTAAAGGTAATTTCCGCACCTCCGCTGATACCTTTCAATGCGACGAACTGGAAGGATTTTTCGCTACCACTGAGCGCAGTAATCGCAATGTCACCGGGTTGAGGTGCGAAATCAGGCAGGTTGAATTCAATGCCTGTGCTCACAAAGCGCTGCTGTTCGGCGGGCAGATCCTTAGACTCTTGACCATCCTCTAACCAATCCACCGTACCGCTATCAAACAGCACGCTCGCAGTAACGCCCGACTCGGTGATGGAAACATCGAAAAGTGATTCCGGCTTCGCCGTTAGTGCGTCCGGTAGGGTATTGAGATCCGGGCCGTCTATTTCACGAACGGCATAATCGCTATCCCATAGATAAAGACCAAAACCAACGTCGTCATCATCATTAACCGGGCCCGCTAGTATCAGGTAGCCTTCATCGCCAGCAGGTTCAATAGAACGCACCGCGCGGCCATCCAGGTCTAAACGAAGGGGATCGCCAAAAGAAGCTTCGTTAGCCTCACCAGAAACGAGGTCAATCACATTTTCAACGGGCACTAATTGTGCGAAGCCATCATCCAACGGCGAGCGGAGGCCAAGGTGAAGGGAATCACCGATAAACACAGCGCCTTCAATATTAACCCCTAACGAGAGGCTCAGCGCATTTTCACCGAGCCCATGGCCATTTTTGGCATCCCAGTCGCTAAGCTGGCTGGCTAAATCGGTAAACTGGCCCGTCACCTCAATGCTCAAATTCTCAGCATTATCACCGGTCACTTGAGTGGCGAAGATCATCGAGCGCTGGCTGCTCTCGTGGGAGCCTAGCCAGTAGTGGGTGCCTTGATAAGTCGCCACCGCTTCCAAGTCCACCTCCTGGGTGTCATTCAAGCCCAGGGCAGTATTCAGGTTAATTTCCGCCAGAGGGGCACCATCAGTGTCGCGCTCATAGAGGCGTAACACTTGATCTTCGTCATCCGCCACCAGCATTAGACCCTCACCCACGGCAATCGCTGCTGAAGCGTCAGAAGTGCCCGTGTGGTAGCGCTCTCCCAGGTTGAAGTTTGGGTTGCTTGGCTCAGGCTGACTGGGCTCTTCAGGTTCTGCTGGCTCTTCAGGTTCTGCTGGCTCTTCAGGTTCTGCTG